>DATCRO010000337.1:0-3201 GCA_036569025.1 Burkholderiaceae bacterium | reverse complement strand
CCACTAGACTCGACACGCAACTTCCTGCGCCGCGCCCGTGACCCCGCCCTCGCCGACCATGCCCCTGGCCGTATGCCAGCCGGCCCCGCCATGGCCGCCGCGCCGCGACTGAGCTTGGCCATCGTCCCGACGACGTCGCTGACGTCCGCCGACTGGGATGAGCTGTGGCAGCTCACGGATGCGTTCTTCGAGACCGATCGCGGCTGGGCGCAGGACGGCGCGCGCCGTCATCCGCTGACGGCGATGGTGCGATCGCGCGACGACGGGCGCCTGATGGGCAGCGCGTCGATCAGCATGCACCATGTCCTGATCGGCGGCCGCATGGTCACCGCGATCTACACCTCGCAGGTGCTGCTGCGACCCGAGGCGCGCGGCCGCAACGTGCTGCAGAAGCTCGGCTTCCGCTGCTTCCTGGCCGAGCGCCTGCGCCATCCGTTCCGACGCATCTACTGGTTCTTCGACACCTTCGGCTGGAAGAGCTACCTGCTGCTGCCGCGCAACTTCCGCGACTTCTGGCCGCGCCATGACCGCCCCACGCCGCCGCGCGTGCAGTCGCTGATCGACCGCCTCGCGTCGCGCATCCACGGCGCGGACTGGCGGCCCGCGCAGGGCGTCGTCGTGCGCTCCGGCCGCAAGCGCCTGCGGCCGGCGACCGCGCCGCTCGCGGGCGCCCGCCCGTCGCCGGACATCGACTTCTTCCTGCGCGCCAACCCCGGCCATGCCGAGGGCGACATGCTCGTGTGCCTGTGTCCGCTGTCGGCGGCGAACTGGCTCAGCGCCGGCCTGCGCGCGCTGGCCCGCGGCTGGCGGCGGTGGCGCCGGGGCGGCCGGGCCGCCGGCGGCTGAGGCTTCGCGCGCCCCACCCTCACCCGCGCGTGCGCACGCCGTCGCGCGCGACGCCAATTCCGTCACGCGATCGCACGAGGGCCCTCGCCGCAGCGCACTGCCCGCTGCTATCGTCGGCGCCCCGCGTCCTCCGTCCGCCGCAAGCGTCTCCCGTGCGCGTCTCCGTCGTCATCCCCACGCGCAACCGCGCCACCCTCCTCGCGCGCGCCGTCGCGGGCGTCGCCGCCCAGGGCCACGCCGACCTCGAACTGATCGTCGTCGACGACGGCTCCAGGCCGGACGAGGCCGCGCGCAACGCGCAGCTCGTGCAGTCGGTCCCGGGCGCGCGCCACGTCGTGCTGCATCCGGCCGACCCGCAGGGCAGCGGCCCCGCGCGGGCCCGCAACGCCGGCCTCGCCGCGGCCAGCGGCGCCCTGGTGGCGTTCTGCGACGACGACGACCAGTGGATCGCGCCCGACTTCCTGGCCACCGCCGCCACCGCCTTCGGCGCCGACGAGCGCCTGGACCTGCTGTTCGCCAACCAGCACGCGATGGCCGGCGGCGCCATCCGCAGGACCGTGTGGCAGCCCAGGCTCGACGCCCTGCTCGACGCCCGCGGCGCGGCGGTCGGGGCGACGACGCCGGTCTCGCGCGCCGAATGCCTCGTCGACGCGGGCGACTTCGCGCACATGAACACCTGCGTCTTCCGCCGCTCGCTGCTCGAGGCCGCCGGCGGCTTCGACGGCGAACTGCGCTACTGCGAGGACCTCGACCTGTTCGTGCGGGCCGTCGACCAGGCGCGCGCCGTCGCCTGCCTGCGTCGCACGGTGGCGATCCACCACGTCCCCGACCGCACCCGCCACGACAACGCGTCGACCCGCGTCGACGCCCACACCCGCCACGCCACGCTGGACCGCATCGCCCGCCGGCTGGTCGATCGCTGCCGCACGGCCGAGGCCCTGGACTACAGCCGGCGCCTCGGCGCCGACGCCTGCCGGACGCTGGCGCGCGAGGCCGCGGCCGGGGCGCGCGGCCACGAGGCGCTGGCCTGGGCGCGGCGCGCCGGCGACTGGCGGCCGACGCTGCGATGGTCGATCTACACGCAACTCCTGCGCTGGCGGGCGCTCGTCACGCCCGGCAGCGCCGCCTGAACCGGACGGCCGCCGCCATGAAAAAGGGGAGCCGCGGCTCCCCTTCGCATGTCGGACCCGCGCCCTCAGACGGCGAAGTCCTCCAGCTTCTTGCCGGAGGCCAGCGCCGCCGTCAGCCAGCGCGGCTTCAGGCCCCGGCCCGTCCACTGGTTGCCCTGGTCGTCCTTGTACTTGGCGGCAACGGCCTTGCGTTCGCTTCCATCGAGCTTGGTGCCGGCCTTGCGCCCCCGCGCCTGCGCGGAGATGTCGTCCGAAGTCAGGCCGTGCTCGGTCATGATCCGGCGAATTTCCTCGATGGCGTCCTGGCGACCTTTGGAATTCAGTTGGGCGATTTGTCTCTCGAGATCGGCCTTTTGCCGAATCAGCTGCTGAAGGTCAGTCATACCCATCCTTGAGGTGTCGGCCGGGTCGAATATGCCCAGTTGCGACCGAGTTTAGCCGGGACGGCTGTCCCTTGGGTGTCGTTCATCCCCCTCGAATGACCGTTGGAGCCCCGCCGAAATCGTCGCAACGCCCGCCACCGCCGTCGGAGGAGCCGTCCGGATGTGCAAAAATTGGGCGATCGGCCGTGTTCGCACGGCCATTTCGTCCGCGTCCGTCACCCGCGCCGGCCGATTGGCTGTTACTTTTGTAACTCCATCGACGCGGCCGGAAATGGGCGCCATGTCGACCGGGTCGTCGGGATTGGATTCCCGGGCCGCGAATATTCGCGCGTCCGGGTTTGCAACGGGTTCGACATGTTTTGACCTTTCCACGGAAAAAGAATCCAGATGTTCAGGCAGCTAGGGCTGATCGGTTGTGGTTTGATGGGCGGCTCGTTCGCCCTCGCGATGAAGCGCGCGGGCCTGGTGAAGCACGTGGTCGGCTACAGCAAGTCGCCGTCGACCGTGATCACGGCGCAGAAGATGGGCGTCATCGACCAGATGGCCGAGTCGGCGCTGATGGCCGTCTCCGGCGCCGACATCGTGCTGATCGCCGTGCCGGTGGCCGCCACCGAGGCCACGCTGCGCGCCATCCGCCACCTGGTGCATCCCAACACGCTGTTCATGGACGTGGGCAGCACCAAGGCCAACGTCGTCGACGCCGCGCGCCGCGTGCTGCGCGAGCGCCTGCCCAGCTTCGTGCCCGCGCACCCGATCGCCGGCAAGGAAGTCTCGGGCATCACCCACGCCGACGCCACGCTGTACCAGGACGCCCAGGTCGTGCTCACGCCGGTGCTCGAGAC
>DATCRO010000336.1:0-2565 GCA_036569025.1 Burkholderiaceae bacterium | reverse complement strand
GGTCAGACCCTTGCCGACACCAGCAAGACGGTGGTGGCCAACCGCAACATTCTGACCGCCAAGGAAGGCAGCGACGGCAGCTTCGCCGGTGGCGTGGCGTTCAAGACCTTCGCCAACCTGGACAGCGCCGGACAGACGCTGCTGTCGGGTTCGCCGGCCAGCATCGACGCCACGAACGACACCGGCCAGACGCGCCTGGACTACCTGCGCGGCGACCGCACCAAGGAAACCACCACCTTCCGTCCGCGCAACACCCTCAACCTGCTGGGCGCGATCATCGGCTCGCAGGCGGTGTACGTGAGCTACCCGTCGAGCGGCTACCGCAACAGCTGGCCGGCCGGTTCGCCGGAGCAGACGGCGGTGGCGGGCGATGCGGCGAACTGCGCGACGCAGACGCCGCTGACCTGCCACACCTACGAGGCGTTCGTGCAGAACAACCTCAGCCGCAAGCCGGTGGTGTACGTGGGCGCCAACGACGGCATGCTGCATGCGTTCGACGCCTCGATGACCACGGACGCCAGCGGCAACGTGGTCAAGACCGCCACGGCGGGCACGGAGGTGTTCGCCTACGTGCCGCGCGCGGTCTACCCGAACCTGGGCAACCTGACGGTGAAGGACGGTTTCAAGTTCATGCCGACCGCCGACGGTATTCCGGTGACGCGCGACGTGTACTTCGGCGCCGCCACCACCACGCCGGTGTCGACCTCGGCCGGCTGGCACACCCTGCTGGTGGGCGGGCTGCGCCTGGGCGGCCGCGGCGTGTATGCGCTGGACATCACCGACCCGACGGCGATGGCGGCGGGCAAGGTGCTGTGGGAATTCAACGCCGATGCACCGGCGCAGGCCGCGTGGAGCGACGGTTCGATCAGCAACCCGGGCGGCAACCCCGCCAACCTCGGCTACACCTACGGCCAGCCCAACATCGGCCGCCTCAACAACGGCAAGTGGGTGGTGCTGGTGCCGGGCGGTTATTTCCCGGATTGCACCAAGGCCCCGTTCACCGGCGCCAACTGCACCTCGCCGGCGGCGGCCTCCAACACCTACAGCTCGCTGTTCGTGCTGGATGCGCAGACCGGCAAGCTGATCCGCGAACTGAAGACGCCGGATGCCAACAGCGGCGGCGCGGCCAGCCATGGCCTGTCCTCGCCGGTGCTGGGCGACTACAACGACGACCAGGTCGACGACGTGGCCTTTGCGGGCGACCTGGACGGCAACCTGTGGCGCTACGACCTGTCCTCGAGCGACCCCAACAGCTGGGCGGTGACCCTGGCGTTCAAGCCGGCCACGGCCGGTGCGCAGCCGATCACCAGCATGCCGCGGCTGTTCGCCGACCCGGTGACCAACAAGTTCATCGTGGTGTTCGGCACGGGCAAGTACCTGGGCGTGGGCGACAACACCAGCGGCAGCGCAACGACGCAGTCGGTGTACGGCATCCGCGACAACGGCACGACGGTGACGCGCACCCAGCTGGTGGCGCAGACCTTGAGCGAGGCGACGGCGGACGACGGCAAGACCATCGCGCGCGGCCTGACCGACAACGCGGTCGATAGCAGCAAGGGCGGCTGGTACTTCGACCTGGGTCCGTCGACGTCCTCGGCCGGCGAGCGGGTGGTGGTGACGCCCGGGGCCTTGTTCGACACGGGCCGTGCGGTGATCCAGACCTTGATCCCGGGCACCAACGATCCGTGCAACGCGAGTATCCAGGGCGCGCTGATGGTGGTGAACGCGGCGACGGGCGGGGCGAACGGCGGCCTGTCGGCGCCGGGCGTGTCGGGCTGGAATGGCACGGGCAAGTACGTGGTGGGCGGCCGGGTGAACGACCCGCGCACCACCGGCACGGTGCCGCTGGTGACGACGGTGGGCGGCGGCAGCGTGCTGGTGCCGGGCCTGAAGCTCACCGGCAGCAACAACGTTCTGAACATCAACGACGCCGTCTGGCGCCGCCGTTCCTGGCGGCAAATCATCCGCTGAGCGGTTCCATCCGCCTCGCCGGGGTCCCCGGCGGGCGGGCTCTGTCTAGTGCGATCCAGTGCTCATTTCTATTGCGAAGCCACGCATTCCCGCCGAATCGGCCTCACCGCTCATCGGACGAATCCTGCCGCTTGTCGGATTCCGCTTGTGGGAATTCTCCCCTCCTAAGGAGAGTAGCCGCGCTTCCAGGGGAGAATCCGTCATGCATGCTGTGTCGCGTCAGCGCGGCGTTTCGCTGATCGAAGTGCTGATGGCCGTGCTGATCTTCAGCATTGGCCTGATCGGCCTGGCCGGCCTCATGGTCATGGCGACGCGTTCGAATCATTCGGCCTACCAGCGCACCCAGGTCACCTTCCTGGCCGGCACCATGGCCGACCGCATGGGCGCCAACCCGGTAGGCGTGTGGAGCGGTTTCTACAACTCCACCGGCTATCCGGTAGCCGCCAGCACGGCTTCGAACAACGACTGCAGCTCCGGCTGCACCCCGCAGGCGCTGGCCGCCGCGGACCAGCGCGCCTGGAGCCGCCAGCTCAGCACCTTCCTGCCGAACGTGAGCGCCGTGATCAGCTGCAACAACGGACCGGCGGGCTATAC
>DATCRO010000335.1:0-4258 GCA_036569025.1 Burkholderiaceae bacterium | reverse complement strand
GCCATGTTGTCGTACAGGTTCATGTGCGGGTACAGGGCGTACGACTGGAACACCATCGCGATGCCGCGGTCGGCCGGGGGCAGGTCGTTGACCACCTTGCCGCCGATCGACAACGTGCCGCCGGTGATGTCCTCCAGGCCGGCGATGGTGCGCAGCAGGGTGGACTTGCCGCTGCCCGAGGGGCCGACGAACACCATGAACTCGCCGTCGCGGATC
Source organism: Burkholderiaceae bacterium (assembly GCA_036569025.1). Classification (GTDB taxonomy): domain Bacteria; phylum Pseudomonadota; class Gammaproteobacteria; order Burkholderiales; family Burkholderiaceae_C; genus Scleromatobacter. The sequence continues at coordinate 4,042 of DATCRO010000335.1, read as the reverse complement.
TCCAGGTCGATGTCGCGCAGGATCTGGATGTCTCCGAACGCCTTCTGCACCTTCACGAGCTGTACGTGGGCCACTTCTATCGTCTCCTCGGGCGGATCGTGCGCCACGTCCGCTTGCTTGTCTCTTGGGGGTGTCACCGCGCGGCAGCAAGGCTGCCGCTTGGGCACGGAATGTAGAGAATATACAATCACCTTGTCCACTGATCAATGCGAAACTACATTAAGTACATCGCGGTCCTGCCTCGTAAAGTCGTGATTTTGTTGTTGCTCAGGGATAACCCTCTGTAGGAGAACTACACAAGCGCGCCGCGAAACGCGATACTGTTGTTGTTCAGTCGGGCGACTGAGCGTCACACGCTGCCGCCCGTCCCGCTAGAAGGATCCTTCCGTAATGAGCAAGACCACCGTCGCCACGGCGGCTCGCGAGCCTGCGGGCACGCGCGCAGGCGACCCAGCCGACCCTGCCTTGACCCAAGAATTCACCACAGCCTGGAAGCGCGAACTCTCGCAACGCAGCGACGCGCCGTCGCCCGACGCCTGCCTGCGCGCCGCCGTCGTCGCCTGCCGCCCCCTGCTGGCCGACCGCTGGGCCGCCACGCAGGCGGCCGATGCGAAGCGTCCGCGCGGCACGCGCCGCGTGCACTACCTGTCGATGGAGTTCCTGATGGGCCGCGCGCTGCGCAACGCGCTGTCCGTGATGGGGCTCGAGGGCGCCATGCAGGCCGCGCTCGATTCGCGCAGCGGCGCGGCCTCGCTGGCCGAGGTGCTGGAGCAGGAGCCCGACGCGGCACTGGGCAACGGCGGCCTCGGCCGCCTGGCCGCCTGCTTCCTCGACTCGTTCGCGACGCTGGAGCTGCCGTCCTTCGGATACGGCCTGCGGTATGCGCACGGCATGTTCGCGCAGGCCATCCAGGAGGGCCGGCAGGTCGAGCTGCCCGACGAATGGCTCAGGCACGGCAACCCGTGGGAGTTCGTCCGGCCCGAGCTGCGCTACCCGGTGGGCTTCGGCGGCGTCGTCGAGAGCTCCGGCGGCCGGCGCGCGTGGAAGCCGGCCGAGGAGGTCGTCGCGCAGGCGTGCGACTTCGTCGTGCCGGGCCATGCCACGGAGCGCGTGTCCACGCTGCGCCAGTGGCACGCGCAGCCGTCGCGCCCGATCGACTTCGCGATGTTCTGCCGCGGCGAGCACCTGGCCGCCGGCCAGCACTACGAGGCCGCCGACACGCTCAACTGGGTGCTGTACCCCGACGACTCGACCGCCGCGGGCCGCCAGCTGCGCCTGAAGCAGGAGTTCTTCCTGTGCAGCGCGTCGCTGCAGGACATGATCGCGCGCCACCTGCGCGAGCACGGCGAGATCGACACCTTCGGCCGCCGCAACGCCGTCCACCTGAACGACACGCCCCCGGCGCTTGCGCCCGCCGAGCTGATGCGCATCCTGCTCGACGAGTTCCACATGGGCTGGGACGAGGCCTGGGCCGTCACCACGCAGGCGGTGAGCTACACCAACCACACGCTGATGCCCGAGGCGCTGGAGACCTGGCCGGTGCGCATGTTCGAGGAACTGCTGCCGCGCCACCTCGAGATCGTCTACGAGATCAACCGCCGGTTCCTCGACGAGGTGGGCACGCGGTTCCCCGGCGACACGGGCCTGATCGCGCGCCTGTCGCTGATCGACGAGAACGGCGAGCGCCGCGTGCGCATGGCGTCGCTGGCGATCGTCGCGTCGCACAAGGTCAACGGCGTCTCGGCGCTGCACTCGCGCCTGATGGTCGAGACGATCTTCGCCGATTTCGCCGCGATGTTCCCGCAGCGCTTCCTCAACGTCACCAACGGCGTGACGCCGCGGCGCTGGCTGATGCAGGCCAACCCGGGCCTGAGCGGGCTGCTCGATCGCCATATCGGCAACGAGTGGCGCGCCAACCTCGACGGCCTGAAGGCGCTGGCCGCCAAGGCCGGCAACAGGAAGATCGGCGAGGAATTCCTGCAGGTCAAGCGCGCCAACAAGGAGCGCCTGGCCGAGCGCGTGCGGCGCGACTTCGGCGTCACGATCTCGCCGGACAGCCTGTTCGACGTGCAGATCAAGCGCATCCACGAGTACAAGCGCCAGCTGCTCAACGTGCTGCACGTGGTGGCGCGCTACCAGGCCATCGTCGCCAACCCCGGCGCCGACTGGGTGCCTCGCACCGTCATCTTCGCCGGCAAGGCGGCCTCGGCCTACCACGCGGCCAAGCTGACCATCCAGCTGATCCATGACGTGGCGCGCGTCGTCAACGCCGACCCGCGCGTGGGCAACAAGCTGAAGGTGGTGTTCCTGCCGAACTACGGCGTCAGCCTGGCCGAGGTCATCCTGCCGGCCGCGGACCTGAGCGAGCAGATCTCCACCGCCGGCACCGAGGCCTCGGGCACCGGCAACATGAAGTTCGCGCTCAACGGCGCCTTGACCATCGGCACCTGGGACGGCGCCAACATCGAGATGGCCGAGGCGATGGACGTGGAGAACATGTTCGTGTTCGGCCTGCGCACGGATGCCGTCGCGAAGATGAAGAGCTGGGGATACGATCCGCGTCTGTATGCGGAAGAAAACCAAGCACTCCAACAAGTCCTCGACGCCATCGGCGGCGGGGTGTTCTCCTGGGGCGAGCCCGATCGCTACCGGTCGCTCGTCCAGCCCCTGCTGCACCGCGATCCGTACATGCTGCTGGCCGACTTCGCGGACTACGTCCACGCGCAGGAGCAGGTCGACGCGCTGTATCGCCAGCCGCAGGCCTGGGCCGAGCGCGCGTTGCGCAACATCGCGGGCATGGGCGCGTTCAGCACCGATCGCACGATCGCCGAGTACATCCAGCACGTGTGGGCGGAACCCAAGGGCCGTTGATCGCCATGCCTGCCGCGGAGCAGTCGCCCATGCTGTCCGATGACGACCTGAGCGCGCTCGTGCGCGCGCGCCACCCCGACCCGTTCGCGGTGCTGGGCATGCACGCCGATCCGAAGGGCCGGCTCTGGGTGCACGCGTTCCTGCCGCACGCCGTGGCCGTCGAGGTGCTGGACGCCGAGGGCGAGTTCGTCGCCAGGCTCGATCGCCGCACCGGCGGCGACGTGTTCGAGGGCCAGGTCGCGGGCCGCAAGGAGCGCTTCGACTACCGCCTGCGCGTGCGCTGGGATTCAGGCGTCGACGGCGTGTACGCCGACCCGTATGCGTATGGCCCGCTGATCGCCGACGACGACCTGCATTTCCTGGCCGAGGGCAAGCACCTGCGGCCCTACGAGGTGCTGGGCGCGCTGCCCATGACGCTGGGGGAGGGCGCGCACGCGGTCGCCGGCGTGCGCTTTGCCGTGTGGGCGCCCAACGCGCGCCGCGTCAGCGTGGTGGGCGACTTCAACAACTGGGACGGCCGTCGCCATCCGATGCGCTCGCGCGGCGGCTCGGGCGTGTGGGAGATCTTCGTCCCGCACCTGGTCGAGGGCGACCGCTACAAGTACGAGATCGTCGGCCCCGACGACGCGCTGCAGCCGCTCAAGGCCGACCCGTACGCGCGCGCCGCGCAACTGCGCCCGGACAGCGCCAGCCTGGTGGCCCCGATGCCGCCGCGGCGCGAGCTGCCGGCCTCGCGCGCCGGCATGAACGACCGCCATGCGCCGGTGTCCATCTACGAGGTGCACCTGGGCTCGTGGCGGCGCCACGTCAACGGCGGCTTCAAGACCTGGGACGAGCTGGCGGCCGAACTGCCGCCCTACGTCGCCGACCTGGGCTTCACGCACGTGGAGCTGATGCCCATCACCGAGTTCCCGTTCGACGGCTCCTGGGGCTACCAGACGCTGGGCCTGTTCGCGCCCACCGCGCGCTTCGGCCCGCCCGAAGGCTTCGCGCGTTTCGTCGACGCCTGCCACGCCAAGGGCATCGGCGTGATCCTGGACTGGGTGCCGGCGCATTTCCCGGTCGATGCCCACGGCCTCGCGCGCTTCGACGGCACGGCGCTGTACGAGTACGAGGATCCGCGCGAGGGCTTCCACCGCGACTGGAACACCTACATCTACAACTTCGGCCG
>DATCRO010000334.1:0-6738 GCA_036569025.1 Burkholderiaceae bacterium | reverse complement strand
CACCCTCAGGATGGAGCGCTTATTGATGTTGTCAGCCTCAGCGACTAGGGCGTTCAGCTTTTCGATGAGGCGTTCGGGAGTAGGCATTCAAGCGACTCGACTCTTATGCTCCGGGCAAGCGATGCTACTGTACCCGTGACGTACCCCTACGCTGTACCCATGCAGAAACAGGAAGGCCCCGAAAGTCCTTGAAGATCAAGTACTTACGAGGCCTCGTGTTTTTTGGGGTGGCTAATGGGACTCGAACCCACGACAACCAGAATCACAATCTGGGACTCTACCAACTGAGCTATAGCCACCACCGGAGCCAATGATTATAGCGCGCTTTTTCAGTTCGGGGCAGATGCCGCTTGCGACGTGACCTTGGCGATACGCTCTTCGTTGTACTTGACCTTGTAGCGCAGCTTCTGCGAGTCGTAGATGGCCTCCGCCACGGAATCCTCGTAGGCCTGGGTGGCCACGGTCTTCCACTGCGCCGATTCGTTGGCGTTGGGCACGTGCGGCGTGGACTTCACGACGCGGATCGCCGCGTAGCCGCCGTCGGGCAGCGCGACGCCGACCACGGTCGGGCCCTTGGACAGGTCGGCCTTCAGCGCGGCCTGCATCACCTGCACCGGCACGGCGCCGCCGCGGTCCATGCGGCCGACGGTGGCCGCCTGCGGCAGCGCCAGCGACGGGTCCTTCTTGGCCTCGGCGACGCGGGCCTCGCCGTCCCTCTTCGCGGCCGCGGCGGCCTCGGCCTTGCGCAGCGCGTCGACGACCTGGTCGTGCACCTCGGCCAGCGGACGCGTGCGCTGCGGCAGGTACTCCACGACGTGCGCGGACACGAGCTGGCTCTGGCCGGCCTCGATGGCCTCGGTGTTGTGCCTGGCCTTGATGGCATCGGACGCGAAGATGGCCGACAGCAGCTTGGGCGAGGCCAGCGGGCCTTGCGCGTCGGCCGCGGGCGTGCGCGTGACCGTGGCGGTCTGCTTGGTCAGCGAGAACGCCTTGGCCGCCGGATCGAGGCTGTCGGGCTGTTCGTAGACCATGTTGCTGAACTTCTCGGCGTCGCTCGTGAACAGCTTCTGCGCCTCCTGCTGCTTGAGCAGGTCCTCGATCTCGCCCTTGACCTGCTCGAACGTCTTGACCGCACCGCCGCGCACGCCGGTGACCTTGACGATCTGGAAGCCGCTGTCGATGCGGATGATGTCGCTGATCTCGCCGTCCTTCATCTTGAACAGCGCGTCGTCGAGCGCCGGGATGCCCAGCGCGCCCTTGCGCATGAAGTCGAGGTCGCCGCCTTCGAGCGGGCCGCCGTCCTGCGGGATCTTCCTGGCGATCTCGGAGAACGCGGCCGGGTTCTTGCGCACCTCGGCCAGCTCGGTCTCGGCCAGGGCCTTGGCCTTGGCGACGTCGGCGGGCGACGCGTTGGGCGCCACCTTGGACAGGATGTAGCTGGCGCTGCGCTCCTCGGGCGTCGTGTAGCGGGCCGCGTTGTTCTTGTAGTACTCCTGCACCAGCGTCGGATCGGCCTTGACCTGCGACGTCAGCGCCGCCGGATCCAGCACGACGTATTCGATCCTGGCCTGCTCGGGCGCGAAGAAGTCGGCCGAGTGCGCCTTGTAGTAGGCGTCGACCTGCGCGTCGGTGGGCTGGATCTTGGCGGCGTAGTCCTTCGGATCGAAGTGCTGCCACTGGATCTCGCGCTGGTCGAACCAGGCATCGGTGCTGACCTTGAGCGTGGTGTTCGGCATGAAGCCGCTGTCGGCCGCGCCGCGCGTGGCCTCCTGGCGCTGCATCGACTGGGCGATGTTGGCCAGCAGCTGGCCGCTGGTGAGGCGGCGGTCGGCCAGCCATGCGTCACGTTCCTGCTTGGACATCGCGCGCTGCGGCGCGAACTCGGGATTCGTCTGGTACTCGTGCAGCGCGCGATCCTCGCTCACGGCCAGGTGCTCGTGGTCGATGGCGGCCGTCGTCACGCGTTCGCGCACGATCGTGTCGAGCGAGCGGCGCTGCGCCTCGGGCGTGTCCAGCAGCTTCAGGTCGACCTGCGGCGCGCGCTGGCGGATCAGCTCGACGTCCTTGCGATGCTGGGCATCCCACTCCGCGCGCGAGATGTCGCGGCCGTCGACGGAGGCCACGGCCTGCGACGCCTCGTTGTTGCTCGACGTGTAGCTCGACACACCGAAGATCGCGAACGACGGGATGATCAGCAGGCCGAGGGCGACCTGCAGGAGTCGGTTGTGCGACCGGACGAAATCAAACATGGAAAGCCTCTTGGAACGGAACGAGGATCGCTATCGCAAAAAACGACAAAGGCGAACTCGGTTGCCGGAGTTCGCCTGGTTCGACCGGAACAGGGAATCGATCGAGGGGTGGTGGGTGCTGACGGGCTCGAACCGCCGACCTACGCCGTGTAAGGGCGCTGCTCTACCAACTGAGCTAAGCACCCGCTGGAGCCAGGGTGCCGTGCGCCGCCTCGGTGCGGGCGGCGCGGCACCCGGGTGTCAGTTGACCGCGTCCTTCAGGCCCTTGCCCGGACGGAACTTCGGCACCTTGGCCGACTTGATCTTGATGGGTTCCTTGGTGCGCGGATTGCGGCCCACGCGCGCGGCGCGCTTGGTCACGGCGAAGGTGCCGAACCCGACGATCGACACGCTGCCACCCTTCTTCAAGGTGGTCTTCACGCCGCCGATGACCGCCTCCAGCGCGCGGGTTGCCGCGGCCTTGGAGATGTCGGCCTGGCGGGCGATGTGTTCGATCAATTCAGACTTGTTCACGAAGGAACCCCCTCTCGGAAATACGCTGGCGATTGTTTGATGGAGCGGTCGTTCCTGACCGCGGCGGACCGCCATCTGCATGGCGACCCGCCTTGAAAAATCGAGGCCTCGGCGGCCACGGATGATTACAGACCTTGTGGCCTGACAGTGTCAAGCGAGAGGCGGATTGTATGGCGATTCGTTACACAAGCTTGCGCAGCGGCCGCGGGAGCGATCAGCGCAAACCCTGATCGCCAGGGCTCGCTCACCTGGCTTTCGCACGGATCTCCGGGATGGCCTTCTGCAGGTAATAGACCATCGACCAGATCGTCAGCACCGCAGCAATGACGAGCAGCCAGGTGCCCCACAGGTGCGTGTCGATCAGCCCGAACAGGCTGCCGTCGAACAGCAGGAACGGGATGGCCACCATCTGCATGGTCGTCTTCCACTTGCCGAGCATGTGCACCGCCACGCTCTTGGACGCGCCGATCTGGGCCATCCATTCGCGCAGCGACGAGATCGCGATCTCGCGGCCGATGATGACCAGCGCCAGCAGCGCGTTGCAGCGCTGCAGGTGCACCAGCACCAGCAGCGACGCGCACACGAGGAACTTGTCGGCCACCGGATCGAGGAACGCGCCGAAGGCCGAGGTCTGGTTCAGCTTGCGCGCGAGGTAGCCGTCGAGCCAGTCGGTCAGCGCGGTCGCCACGAACAGCACCGTGGCGATCAGGTTGCGCATCGGATCGGCGATCGGCAGGTAGAACACGCCGACGATCAGCGGGATCGCGACGATGCGCGCCCAGGTCAGCAGAGTCGGGATCGTGAAGAACATCGGGGCATTCTGCCTTGCAATGCGTGGCGCGCGGCTGCGGGTGTCCGCAATCTCGCTTCAGTCGAGATCCTTGGGCTTGAAGTGCCGGTCGTCATTGAACAGGAACACCTGCATGAACTTCCAGGGCCTGGGCACCTGCGACGCGTCGCCGAACGGCGCCGAGCGGCGGACGGCGTCGATCGCGATCTGCACCGTGTCGGTGGCCTGCGTGGGAGTGCGCACGACGCTGATGTGGCGCACGCTGCCGTCGGCGTTGACCTCGACCTCCAGGATCGGGATCGCCAGCAGGATGTCCGGCGCGCGGGTGAGGTAGGTGATCTTGGGGTTGGCGGCGACCAGGCGCAGCGCGATCTGGCGCTTGTACTCCTCGGCCGAGCGCGCGGGGCGCGCGTAGGGCGCGGGCGCCGGCGCGGGGGCGGGCGTCACGCGCGCGGCGGGCGCGGGCGACGGGGCGCGCGCGGGCTGCGGCGCGGGCGCCGGCGTCTGGCAGGCGGACAGCGCGCACAGCCCCAGCCAGGCGGCGACGCGGCGCAGCCGTCCGGGCGCGTGCGGCGCGCCGTCTCGTTGGTCAGTGCAGGGCACGGTAGATCTCCTCGGCCAGGGTTCGCGAGATGCCGTCGACGGCCATCAATTCTTCAACGCTGGCGGCCACGACGCCGCGGACGCCGCCAAAACGTTGTAACAACTTTGCGCGCTTCTTGGCGCCGATGCCAGGGATTTCCTCCAGCTTGCTGCCCCCCGTGCGCACGCTCGCGCGCTTGGCGCGCATGCCGGTGATCGCGAAGCGGTGTGCCTCGTCGCGGATCTGCGCCACCAGCATCAGCGCGGCGGAATCGGGCGGCAGCGCGAGCTTGTCGCGGCCGTCGGCGAAGACGAGCTCCTCGAGGCCGACCTTGCGCCCCTCGCCCTTCTCGACGCCGACGATGCGCGAGATGTCCAGGCCCAGCGACTGGAAGACCTCGCGCGCCATCGCGACCTGGCCGCGGCCGCCATCCACCAGCACGAGATCCGGAAGTCGCGCGCTGGAGGACTTCTTCCCGGGCCTGGCGTCCGCCCCGGCGGCCGGTTCGGCGAGCGCGGCGTCCACCAGCGGCTCCTCGCTGCCGGCCGATTCGGCGGCCAGCGGCGCGCCGGTCAGCGGGTCGGACTGCGCGTCGGCCGCGACATCCTGCGACACCTGTTGCGCGGCGTCGGCCGATGCCTCGTCCGCGGAGGCCGGCTGCACGTCGGCCGACGCTGCCGCCGGCGCCACGCCGAAGCGCGAATAGCGGCGCGTGAGCACCTGCCGCATCGCGGCGTAGTCGTCGCCGCCGACGATGCCGGTGATGTTGAAGCGCCGGTATTGGGCGCCCTGCATCTTGTGGCCCTCGTAGACGACGCACGAGGCCTGCGTCGCCTCGCCGGCGGTGTGGCTGATGTCGAAGCACTCGATGCGCAGCGTGTCGAGGTCGTCGGGCGCGAGGTCGATCGCGTCGGCCAGCGCGCGGGTGCGCTCGCGCTGCGAGCCTTCCTCGGCCAGCAGGCGGCCCAGCGCGAGGTCGGCCCCCTTCTCGCACATCTCGAGCCAGATGCGGCGCTGCTCGCGCGGATTGTGCTGAACACTGATCTTCACGCCGGTCTGCTGCGACAGCGCCTCGACCAGCGACTTGCTCACCGGATGGCTGGTGACCCATTGCGGCGGCGGCGCGCTGCCCAGGTAGTGCTGCGCGATGAACGCCTCCAGCACCTGCACCGCGGGTTCGGCGACCTGGACGGGCGCGTCGTCGTCCTCGCCGAGGTCGGACTCGATTCCGCCGAGGATCGCGGTGGCGTCCTCCACGTGCGTCGGGAAATACGCGCGGTCGCCGAGGTGGCGGCCGCCGCGCACCATCGCCAGGTTGACGCAGGCCCGGCCGCCCTGCACTTTCACGGCCAGGATGTCGACGTCCTTGTCGCGCGCGGACAGGCTGCTCTCGTCCATCGCCTGCTGGTGCAGCACGCGCGACAGCGCCGAGATGCGGTTGCGGAATTCCGCCGCGCGCTCGAACTCGAGCACCTCGGCGTGGCGCAGCATCTGCGACTGCAGCTCGGCCATCACCGTCTCTTGGTCGCCCAGCAGGAAGCGCTCGGCGTCGTTGACGTCGCGCGCGTAGTCGGCCGGCGAGACCAGGCCCACGCACGGCCCGGAGCAGCGCTGGATCTGGTACAGCAGGCAGGGCCGCGAGCGGTTGGCGAACACGGTGTCCTCGCAGGTGCGCAGGCGGAACACCTTCTGGATCAGCTGGATCGTCTCCTTGACGGCCCACGCGCCCGGATACGGCCCGAAGTACTTGTGCTTGCGGTCGACCGCCCCGCGGTAGTACGCCACGCGCGGATAGGCGTGCGTGACCAGTCGCAGGTACGGGTAGCTCTTGTCGTCGCGGAACAGGATGTTGAACTTCGGGTTCAACGTCTTGATCAGGTTGTTCTCGAGCAGCAGCGCCTCGGCCTCGGTGCGCACGACCGTGGTCTCCATCCGCGCGATCCGGCCGATCATGTGGCCGATGCGCGTGCCGCCGTGATCCTTCTGGAAGTAGCTGGCGACCCGGCGCCTGAGGTTGCGCGCCTTGCCCACGTACAGCACGGTGCCGGCAACGTCGAAGTAGCGGTAGACGCCGGGCATCGCGGGCAGCGCCGCGACCTCGGCCAGCACGCGCTCGCGCGCCTCGCGCGCGGCGTCGACGGCGGCACGGTCGGCGGCCTCGGCCTTGCTGGCGCGGGTGTCTTCCTGCGCCGCATTCCCGATCCACGCCTCGACGTCCTCGACGCTGCCCAGCTGCGACGACGACACCGGAAACGCCGTGGGGCCGCCCTTCTTCGCGACGGCGGCCGGGATCGGCGCACCGGCATCGGCCGGCGCGGACTTCGGGGACTTGGGACGAGGCATGGACTCGTCATTGTGCCGCGCCGTCGTGACGTCCCACGGGACGTGGTGCAAGATTCGCAACCTGCCACCGCAACGCTCCAAGACCTGACGCCCTCCATGGTTCCCGCGACGACTTCGCCTTCCCCGGCGCCGCCCCTGCGGTGGGACATCTTCTGCCGCGTCATCGACAACTTTGGCGACATCGGCGTGTGCTGGCGGCTTGCCTGCAACCTGGCCGAGCGCGGGCAGCGCGTGCGGCTATGGGTGGACGATCCGAGCGC
>DATCRO010000333.1:0-3150 GCA_036569025.1 Burkholderiaceae bacterium | reverse complement strand
GCACGCTGGGCGCGCGCAAGAAGCAGGCACAGGCCATCAACGACCGCATCGCGCAGCAGCTCGCCGCGCGCGACTCCGCCGAAGCCTTCGAGACGATGGCGCGCAACGACCTGCCCGTCGCGCCCGTGGTGCCGCCCGCCGAGCTCGCTGCGCTGCCGCAGTTCGCGCAGCGCGGCCTGGTCAACGGCACCGAAGCGCTGTCGCTGGTGCGCTTTCCGGTGCCGCTCGAGGGCGTCGATCCGTCGGCGCTGGGCGATGCGCCCGGCCTCGACAACGCACGCCAGCTGCTGCCGTGAGCCAGCCTCCGCTGTCCACCCGCCTGACGCGTCTCTTCGGCCTGGCCTACCCGATCCTCGGCGGCGGGCTGATGTGGCTCTCGGACGCGCACTATGTGGGCGCGCTGACCAACGCCGGGTGCATGGGCTTCATCACCCCGCGCTCCTTCGACGGCGAGGCCGCGCTGCGCGAGCAGCTGCGGCGCTGCAGCGAGATCACCGGAGGCCGTCCCTTCGGCGTCAACCTCACGCTGTCGGCACGCCCGCAGGCCAATGCCGGCGTGCAGGCTTCGCTGGAGACCGCGCTGGCGCACGGCGTGCGCCACTTCGAGACCGCGGGCTACGCGCCCGATGCGCTGATCCGGGCCATCCACGCAGCCGGCGGCATCGTGATCCACAAGGCATCGAGCGTGCGGCATGCCCTCGCCGCCCAGGCGGCCGGCGCAGACGCGGTCGCGCTGGTCGGCATGGAGGAAGGCGGGCACCCCGGCGCCAACGAGCTTCCGACCATGCTGATGGGCGCGCTGGCCATGGCGCGGGGGCAGTTCCACGTTCCGCTGGTGCTGGGCGGCGGCATCGGCCACGGCAGCCAGCTCGCCGCCGCACTCGCGCTCGGTGCCGACGGCGTGCTGATGGGCAGCCGCTTCCTCGTGAGCAACGAGGTCTCGGCCCATGCGGCCTACAAGAACCACCTGGTGGACTGCGACGAGCACAGCACCATGCGCCTGCTGCACACGCTGGGCAACACCTGGCGCGTGCTGCGCAACGACACCGCCGCGCAGGTCGACACCATCGAGCGCGCCGGCGCGGCCGACCACGCCGCCTTCGGCGCCCTGCTCGACAGCCGCGTGGCGCGCGACCGCTGCTACGGCGACGGCGACTGGCGCAACGGCATGCTCTCGCTCGGCCCGGCCATCGGCTTCGCCACGCGCACCGAGCCGCTCGCCGCGATCGTCGAGCAACTCGTCCTGCAAACGCGCGCTGCCCTGGCGCACCTGAACGCATCCACTGCGCTGCCATGACCCACGCCCTTCCCTTCCTCGACCGACTGGCTCTGCCGCTGATCGCCGCGCCCATGCTGCGTGTCTCTGGCATCGAACTGGTGTCCGCCGCCTGCGCTGCCGGCGTGATCGGCGCCTTTCCGACGGCCAACTGCCAGACGCTCGACGAATTCGACGCCTGGCTCACCCGCCTGGATGAAGAAGCCGCCGCCGCGCCCGAGCGCACGGCGCCCTGCTGCCCCAACCTCATCATGCGGCGCGACCCCGCCAGGGTGATGGCCGAGGTCGAACTCATCGCCCGGCACCGCGCCCAGCTCGTGATCACCAGCGTGGGCTCGCCGGCCTCAGTGGTGCCGCGCCTGCACGAAGCCAGCTGCCGCGTGTTCGCCGACGTGGCCTCGCTGCACCATGCGGTGCGCGCCATCGAGTCGGGCGTCGATGGCCTCGTGCTGCTCACCGCGGGCGCCGGCGGCCACACCGGCTGGGCGAACCCGTTCGCCTTCGTGCGCGCGGTGCGCCGCGTGTTCGACGGCCCCATCGTGCTGGCGGGCGGGCTGTCGGACGGCGTGGCCCTGCGCGCCGCCAGGGAACTGGGCTGCGACCTCGGCATCATGGGCACGCGCTTCATCGCCACGCAGGAAAGCCTGGCGAGCGACGACTACCGGCACATGCTGGTCGACAGCTCGATCGACGACGTGCTTCTCACGCGCGGCTTCACCGGGCTGCCCGCCAGCTTTCTTGCGCCGTCGGCGCGCCGGCTGGGCATCGACATCTCGACGCTCGACGAGAGCATCTCGGTCGAGGAAGCGAGAAGACGCTACGGCGGCGGCGCCAATGCGGCGCCCAACCAGCGCTGGACCGACATCTGGAGCGCGGGGCATTCAGTGTCCGGCGTGCGCGCCGTGCCGACGGTCGCCGAGCTGGTGGATGCGCTCGTTGAGGAATACCGTGGCACTGCGGCGGCTGATCGGTCCTAGGCCGACGCGGGCCTGGCCACCGAATCGCGCTCCACATAGCGCAGGCCGACGCGCGCCTTGCGCTGCGGCAGGCCGTTGTCGGCGATCCGCGTGAGCAGCAGGTCGACCAGGCAGCGCGCGGTCTCGGACTGGTCGATGTCGAGCACGCTCACCGCGGGGTCGTGCTCCGCGGCGAAGGGCGTATCGCCGATGGCGACCACCGAGATGTCGCGCGGCACCTGGAGCCCGCGCGCAGCAATCGCGCGCAGTGCGCTGTTGAGCATGTGGGTGCCCTGCACGATGAGTGCGGTGGGTCGCTCCGGTCGCGCAAGCAGTTCGGTGACCTCCGCCTTGACCGAGGCCGTCACGCTGCGCGCCTGCACCAGCAGATCGGGCACGGGCAGGCCCGCGGCCTGGAACGCCGTGCGGAAGCCCTGCACGCGGCGGCGCACTGGGCGCGTATCGCCCTGCCAGAGCACGAGGGCGATGTCGCGGTGCCCCAGGCCGAGCAGGTGCTCGACCACGCGCCGCACCCCGCCCGCGTGATCGATGAGCACGGCATCGTGGGCGCCGCTGACTTCGCGGTCGAACACCACGGCCGGCATCGGCAGCACCCGCAGCGCCTCCACCAGCGCCGCATTCCGCTCGTTGCCGGGCGCGAGGATCACGCCGTCCATGCCGCGCTGCGTGAACGTTCCCAGTGCCTTCGTCTCGCGGTCGACGTCGTTGGCGCCGTTGGCCAGCAGCAGCAGGTAGTCGTGCCGCAGGAACTCGTCCTCCAGCGCGCGGAACACCTGCGCATACAGCGGGTTCGAGATGTCGGGCAGCAGGCAGCCGACGGTGCGGCTGAGCCGCGAACGCAGCACGCGCGCCGCATGGTTGGGGCGGTAGCCCAATGCCGCCGCCGCCTGGTTGACC
>DATCRO010000332.1:0-8444 GCA_036569025.1 Burkholderiaceae bacterium | reverse complement strand
CGACTCGGCCCCCGCCCCCGGATCCTTCGCGCTAACATCCCTCGAGGACTTCCGCTCGAAATGAATCCATTGCCTGCCTGCCACGCCTCCGCGCTCTCGGTGCGCCTGCCGCGCCGCTCGAATCGGTCGGCGTCTGGCATGGTGTGCGTGTTGTCTCGGGGTGAGGCGCCGCGTTCGCTGATCGCGTGTTCGCTCGTTGCCATGGCCATGGTGCTCGCCTGCACGGCGGTGCGCGCCGGCACGGCCGAGGGCTACGAGGCCGGACGCCGTGGCGACTACGACACCGCGCTGCGCGAGTTCCAGCCAGCGGCCGAGAAGGGCGATCGCGATGCGCAGCTGGCGCTGGCCGACATGTATCTGCGCGGGTATGGCGTCGCGGCCGACCCGGCGATCGCCGCGCGCTGGTTTCGCAAGGCTGCCGAGCAGGGCGACCCGCGCGCGCAGACCAACCTGGGCTTCCTCTACGAACAGGGCAAGGGCGTCGCGCGCGACTTCGAGGAGGCCGCCAAGTGGTACCGCAAGGCCGCTGACCAGGGCGAACCCACCGCGCAGAGCAACCTGTCGTACATGGCCCTGATCGGCCGTGGCGTGCCGCAGGACGACATGCAGGCCGCGCACTGGGCCACGCTCGCCGCCAGGCAGGGCCTAGCCGTCGCGCAGTACCGGCTGGGCGTCTTCTACACGAACGGCCAGGGCGTGGAGCGCGACGATGCGCAGGCGCTGCACTGGTACCAGGCCGCCGCCGACCAGGGCGACGCGCGCGCCCAGAGCGCGCTCGGCTGGGTCTACAGCGAGGGCCGCGGCGTGCCGCGTGACCTCGCCACCTCGCTGCGCTGGCTGCAGCAATCGGCCGCGCAGGGCGACCCCACCGCGGAACACAACCTCGGCATGGCGCTCCTGAACGGCCGCGGCCTGCCACGCGACCCGGCGGGCGCGGAGCGCTGGATCCGCAAGTCCGCCGAAGCGGGGTACGCGCCCGCGCAGGTCAGCCTGGGCCTGATGTACGCGGCGGGCGACGCGGTCGTGGCCGACGAGAAGCAGGCCGTCGAGTGGTACCAGAAGGCCGCCGCGCAGGGCAACGCGTCGGGGCAGAACAACCTCGGCTGGATGCTCACCAACGGCCTGGGCATCGCGCGCGACGACGCCGCCGCCACGCGCCAGTTCCGGCTCGCGGCGCGCAAGGGCAACGCCTTCGCGATGGACAACCTGGGCTGGATGGCCGAGGAAGGGCGCGGCCAGCCTGCCGATCCGGCGGAGGCGCAGCGCTGGTACCGCCTCGCCGAGGCGCGCGGCAACGCGCCCGCGCGCAACCACCTCGCGCTGCTGTATGCGCGCGGCAAGGGCGTCGCGCGCGACGACGCGGCCGCGCTCGGCGGCTTCCGTGCGGCGGCCGCGCAGGGCCTGGCGCCCGCCCGCCACAACCTGGGCTACATGGTGGCCAACGGCCTGGGCGGCGTGCCGCGCCCCGACCCGGCCGCCGGCGTCGCGCTGCAGAGCCTGGCGCGCGAAGCCTCGCCGCCCAGCCCCGAGGAACTGCCCACGCTCGACCCGGCACGCCTGTCAGCCGGCGAGCGTGCGCGCAGCGCGCAATTGCTCGCGGCCTTCCGAAGCGCGCCCAACGTGCTGGCCGTGCTCGACGCCATCGCCGGACCGCCGAGCGTGACCTCGCTGGGCCCGGCCACCGCCAACCCCGGCACGACAGGCAACGGCATGGACGGCCACAGCGTCGCGCCGCCGTCGGCGACGCAACGCTGAGGCGCGGTCTCCCGCATCCGGGGCAGGACCGGCAACGCCGCGGACGGCCCGGCGTGTCGCTCTGGGTCAGCGACGCGGTGCCGATGTCGGTCCCGTGCCGCGGATGCCGGCGCCGTCATCGCGCAGTCCGTCCATCACGCAAGCTTGCGCGCGCTCGCGTCGCCCGCGTTCCGTCTCGCCACGCCTGGCCATCCAGCAATCACGGGATACGCCCGATTGCCCCCCCGCGCCGAGCTCGCACACCATCGCAGACATGCCTCACATCGCGTTCACGTCGCAACTGCAGCGCTTCACCGAGACGCCGGAGCTGCACACGGCCGCGGCCACGCTGCGCGGCGCGCTGGACGCGGCGTTCGACGTCAATCCGCGGCTGCGGCACTACGTGCTCGACGAGCAGGGGCACCTGCGGCAGCACGTGGTGGTCTACATCAGCGGACGACGCGTGGACGACCGCGAGGCGCTCACCGACGCGCTCGCGCCGGACGACAAGGTCTACGTGCTGCAGGCGCTCACCGGCGGCTGAAGCGGCAATCCACGAAGGAGCAGGGACATGGTTGATCGCGCATGGGTGGCCTCCCGCAAGGGCTTGATCGAGCTGCGCCGGCGCGCCGGGGCGTGGGCCGTGGAGCGCACGAGCTTCGTCGGTGATCCGGTGAGCATGGTGCTGCCGCCCGATGCATCGGGGCGGATGTTCGCGGCCCTGAACCTGGGCCACTTCGGCGTCAAGCTGCATGCGTCCGACGATGCCGGCACGAGCTGGCGCGAGGTCACCGCGCCGGCCTTCGGCCCGCAGCCCGAAGGCGCTCCGGGGCCGGCGTGGAAGGTCGTCATGGTGTGGTCCCTGGAGCGCCAGGGCGACGCGCTGTACGCGGGCACCTTGCCCGGCGCGCTGTTCAAGTCGACGGACGCGGCGCAGAGCTGGCAGCTCGACGACGTGCTGTGGAACCAGCCGGGACGGCCGACCTGGGGCGGCGGCGGCTACGACACGCCCGGCATCCACTCGATCAGCCCGCTGGGCGACGACACGGTGCTGGTGGGCGTGAGCAGCGCCGGCGCCTGGATCACGCGCGATGCCGGCGCCACCTGGGGCCAGACCGCCCACGGCATGCGCGCGGAGTACATGCCGCCCGAGCAGGCCTACGACCCCGGCGTGCAGGATCCGCACGCCATCGCGCGCTGCGCCGCGCAGCCCGACGTGCTCTGGTGCCAGCACCACAACGGCATCTTCCGATCCACCAACGGCGGCGCGCGCTGGGACGAGCTGCAGGCGCCGCTGTCTTCGTTCGGCTTTGCCGTGGCGGCCCATCCGGCCGATCCCCAGACGGCGTGGTTCGTGCCGGCCGTCAAGGACCAGTGCCGCGTGCCGGTCGACCGCGCGCTGGTGGTCAACCGCACGCGCGACGGCGGCGCCAGCTTCGAGACCCTGCGCGCCGGGCTGCCGCAGCAGGACTGCTACGACCTCGTCTATCGCCACGGCCTGGCGGTGGCCGACGACGGCACCAGCCTGTTGATGGGCAGCACCACCGGCGGCGTCTGGGCGAGCGACGACGGCGGCGACCACTGGACGGCGCTGCCCGCGCGCCTGCCGCCGGTGTACGCGGTGCGCTTCGGCTGAGCGTCGACGGGGGCGATCCGGCTCGACCTCCTGGCCGTGGGCTCGCCGGCCCGCATCGGATGACGGCCCCCTTCGTTTTTGCCTTCGTTTTCGCGGGCGCCCGACGGCCTCGCGCGCGTCGCTACACTGCCGGCCATGCTCCTGTTGCTGTCCCCCGCCAAGTCCCTCGACTACGACTCCCCGCTGCCCGAACCGGTGCTCGCCGCCCGCGCCGGACTCAAGCCCGCCGCCACCGCTCCGCAGTACGCGGCGCAGGCCGCCGAACTGATCTCGGTGCTGCGCACCAAGACGGTGGCCGACATCGCCGACCTGATGGACCTCTCCGAGGACCTCGCCAAGCTCAACGTCAAGCGCTACAAGGCGTGGTCGACCCGCGCCACCGAGCGCAACAGCCGGCCCGCGATGTGGGCGTTCAACGGCGACGTCTACGACGGCCTGCGCGCTTCCACGCTCAATGGCGACGAGATCGCGTGGGCGCAGGAGCACGTGCTGATGCTCAGCGGCCTGTACGGCGTGCTGCGTCCGCTCGACCGGCTGCAACCGTACCGCCTCGAGATGGGCACCGGCCTGGCCACCGAGCGCGGCCGCTCGCTGTACGCGTGGTGGGGCGACACCGTCGCCGCGCACATCAACAAGCTGCAGGCCCGCGAGCGCGATCCGCTGGTGATCAACCTCGCGTCGCAGGAGTATTTCAAGGTCACGCAGGCCAAGGCGGGGCGCGCCAAGGTGTTGAAGGCGCGTGTCGTCGAGTGCGTCTTCGAGGACTGGAAGGACGGCGACTACAAGATCATCAGCTTCTTTGCCAAGCGCGCCCGCGGCATGATGGCCCGGCACGCGATCGAGAAGCGGGCCGATTCGGCCGACGCGCTGCTGGACTTCCGCGGCGACGGCTACCGCCTCGCCGAGCGCGCGTCGGAACCCGACCGCCTCGTCTTCCGGCGCCGCCAGGCCTGAGAAGCCGTGAACGAATTCCGCACGCCCGAGCGGCGCGCCGGATTCATTCACAGCTTCTGACGCAATCGCGCGCCGGGCGGGGCCCGGGCAACGTTTGCCGGCGGGATTCACGGGAAGTTGCATCCCGGCATCGCCAAACCGAGGGATTCCCGCGCCGACTCGACCGTGGCGCACTGTCAAAATACGCAGAATACGAATCCGGAAGACCGCCGCTCCTGCAGGCGGCGGCGCCCGGGCCTTTTCCCTCGACCGCACGTCGGAGTCGATTTCATGCAAACGCAATCGAGCACGCAGAACACCGGTGGCAAGCGCCAGCAGTACATCTCGGTGGAACTTCGCCAATGGATCGTCCAGCAGGCACAGGCCGGCGTCGCGCCGGAAACCGTGCTGGAGGCCATGAAGTCCAGCGGCTGGGACGAGGACGTGGCCATCCAGGCCCTCGAGGAGACGCTGCGCAGCCACCTGAACCAGCAGGTCGCCAACCAGCAGGCGCAGCAGGCTGCCGCGCCCGAGGGCCACGAGCCGCAGCCGGTGCCCGTGCCCGACGCCGCCGTCCGCGACCAGCCCAGCAAGCTGCGCGTCCTCGACCGCGACGTGACGGTGCTGTCGGTCATGAAGCTGCCGCGCGTGATCGTGCTGGGCGGCTTCCTGTCCGACGCCGAGTGCGACCAGATCATCGCGCTGGCCAAGCCGCGCATGGCACGCTCCGAGACGGTGGACAACCTGACCGGCGGCAGCGAGGTCAACGTCGCGCGCACCAGCCGCGGCATGTTCTTCGAGCGCGGCGAGACGGGCGTGATCGACAAGGTCGAAAAGCGCATCGCGGCGCTGCTGGACTGGCCCGTCCAGAACGGCGAGGGCCTGCAGGTCCTGCACTACCAGCCGGGCGCCGAGTACAAGCCGCACTACGACTACTTCGACCCGGTGCACCCCGGCTCCGCGCCCATCCTCAAGCGCGGCGGCCAGCGCGTGGGCACCGTGCTGATGTACCTGAACACGCCCAGGAAGGGCGGCGGCACCACGTTCCCCGACGTCGGCTTCGAGGTCGCCCCGATCAAGGGCAACGCCGTCTTCTTCAGCTACGACCGCGCCCACGTCAACACCAAGAGCCTGCACGGCGGCGCTCCGGTGATCGAGGGCGAGAAGTGGGTCGCCACGAAGTGGCTGCGCGAGCGCGAGTTCGTCTGAACGCGCCGACCCGAGGTTCCGATGCCAGCAGCCCGCCCTCGTGCGGGCTGCGGTCGTCTCAGGCCGTCTCGACCCGGTTGCGGCCGTTGCGCTTGGCCGCGTAGAGCGCGCGGTCCGCGCGGCGGAACAGCGTGTCGCCGGTGTCGTCAGGCTGCCAGGCGGTGGCGCCGAAGCTGGCGGTCAGCGCGCTCATCGTGCCCTCGAAGGGCAGCATGATGTGCTCGCGCGCGCGTTCCGCGAGCGTGCGGGCGCCCGCGAGGTCGGTGTCGTCCAGCAGCACGCAGAACTCCTCGCCGCCGTAGCGATAGGCGCGATCGGGCTCGCGCAGCGCGCTGGCCAGGCGCCGCGCGAACGCGCTCAGCGTCGCGTCGCCGACGGCGTGGCCGTGGGTGTCGTTGATGAACTTGAAGCGGTCGACGTCCACCATCACGACGCCGAAGGGCCGCCCGCTGCGGCGCGCGGCGGCCAGGGCATGGGCGATCTCCTCGTCGAGCGCGCGCCGGTTGGGCAGGCCGGTCAGGTCGTCGGTGCGGGCCTGCAGGCGGATCTCGGCCTCCGCCCGCATCTTGCACATCAGGATGAAGCCGAGGTTGGTGACGACAAGGTAGAGGAACCCGAACACGTAGATCGGCACCTGCCAGGCATCGTGTCGGAGATCCAGTCGTGATTCGCGCATCGCCAGCAACGCGATGGCGCGCAGGGGCAGCACCGCCGCCATGGCGGCGTACGCCGCCGCGACCACCTGCTGCACCCGCACCATGCCGGACCGCGGCGCGCGCCACAGCGTGAGCGCGGCCAAGGCCTGGCAGCCGGCGTAGGCGAAGCCGTTGAAGATCGCGGCCCAGGCGACGTGCTCGCCCGTGGCCGCCCCGGCCACCGTGACGGCCGCGACCATCGCCGCCAGCGGGCGCCGGTCGACGGGCAGGCCCGCGAAGCGCCGCACGCCGATGAAATACAGCGCCACGCCCACCGCCCCGGCCAGGTTGGCGACCAGGCCGGTGAACGTCGCGGCCACCCCCGACGCGGGGATCGCGAGCACGAGATAGGCGACGGCCTGGCTCGTGATCGCCAGGCGCCAGGCCTGCATGCCGTTGCCGCGGTCGGCGTCGCTGCGCGACACCCACAGCATCGCGGCCGTCGCGGCGAGCAGGCAGGTCTGGGCGAGGAAGAGGGTGTGCAGGTCCAAGCGCGTGGGCGGGGGCGGGGATGCCGTCGTGCGGCCAGCTCTCGATTTTCCGTCGAGCAGGATCCGCGCGCGCCTGGCGTGCGTGCAGCAATCCACGAAGCGCCCGAGTTCGGCGCCGCCATGCAAAAGGCCCGCGGCTTGCGCACGCGGGCCTGGATTGCCGGATCAGGCGAGCTGATCAGCGCTTGACGGGACCCTTGCCGCCGGACGGCGAGGTCAGCGCCGCGCGCTGGCCGCCGCCTTGCGGACGGCCACCACCACCGCCACCCGCCGGGCGACCGCCTCCGTGGTTGCCATGGCCCTGGCCGCCGGCCGGACGCGCGCCGCCGTGGCCGGCATGCGCGCCGCCATGCGCCGGCTTGGCGCCCGCATGCGAGCCCGACGAGCCCTGCGGACGCTGTTGCGCCGGACGCCCGCCCGGCGCGCCGCCGGGACGGCCCTGGCCGCGGTTGCGATCGCCGCCGCCGTTGCCGTGGCCATTGCCGCCCCGGTCGCCGTGGCCGGCGCGCGCATGGTGGCCGCCGCCGTCGCGTCGGCCGCCCGAGGACGGGCCGCCGCGCACGCCGATGGTGGTGCGTCCCAGCACGATGGGCTCGGCACGCTCGCCCGGATCGGGCTCGAAGCCGGGCACCACTTCCTTGGGAATCGGACGCTTGATCAGCTTCTCGATGTCGCGCAGGAAGATGTCCTCGTCGACGCACACCAGCGACACCGCGCGGCCCTGCGCGCCGGCGCGGCCCGTGCGGCCGATGCGGTGCACGTAGTCTTCCGGCACGTTGGGCAGCTCGTAGTTGACGACGTGCGGCAGCTGGTCGATGTCGATGCCGCGCGCGGCGATGTCGGTGGCCACCAGCACCTGCAGCGTGCCGGCCTTGAACTCCGACAGCGCGCGGGTGCGGGCCGTCTGGCTCTTGTTGCCGTGGATGGCCATCGCCGTGATGCCGTCGTCGTTCAGGAATTCGGCCAGGCGGTTGGCGCCGTGCTTCATGCGCGTGAACACGAGCACCTGGTGCCAGTCGCCCGACTTGATCAGGTGCGACAGCAACTGCTTCTTGCGGTCGCGCGAGACCGGGTGCACGGCCTGCTCGATCATCTCGTTGGTCTGGTTCCGGCGCGCGACCTCGATCAGGCCCGGCTTGTTCAGCAGGCGGTCGGCCAGCGCCTTGATCTCGTCGCTGAAGGTGGCCGAGAACAGCAGGCTCTGCTTCTTCTGGGGCAGCACCGCGAGCACCTTCTTGATGTCGTGGATGAAGCCAATGTCGAGCATGCGATCGGCCTCGTCGAGCACGAAGATCTCGATGTGCGACAGGTCGACCGCGCGCTGCTGGTGCAGGTCGAGCAGGCGGCCGGGCGTGGCCACCAGGATGTCGACGCCCTTGTGCAGGCGGTTGATCTGCGGTTGCATGCCGACGCCGCCGAAGATGACCATGCTGGACAGCGAGACGTGCTTGCCGTAGGTGCGCACGCTTTCCTCGACCTGGGCGGCCAGTTCGCGCGTGGGCGTCAGGATCAGGGCGCGCACCGGCGGCTTGCCGCGGGCGTCCTTCTTCGGGCCGCCTTCGAGCAGGCGGTGCAGCATCGGGAGCGTGAAGCCGGCGGTCTTGCCGGTGCCGGTCTGCGCGCCGGCGAGGAGGTCGCCGCCCTGGAGGACGACGGGGATGGCTTGGAGCTGGATCGGGGTGGGAGTCGTGTAGCCGGCTTCGTGCACCGCACGCAGCAGCGGCTCGGCCAGGCCGAGTTCGTCAA
>DATCRO010000331.1:0-3617 GCA_036569025.1 Burkholderiaceae bacterium | reverse complement strand
TGTTCATCGGGGAGGTATGACGTGAGTCCATGTTTCGCTCAGGATGTCCTTGCCGTGCTGGAGGAACGCGCGCAGCTCGACGGGCTCGTCGGCCTTGCGTTGCTTGAATCGGAGGGCCAGGCGCCAGGTGCCGTTGGCCTCATTGCGGTAGACGTTGGTCGACACGACGTCGACGTTGGCGACGCCGGTGACGACGGCCTCGACCTTGGCGTCGGCCGGCAGCGCCGCCAGCGACGGGCCGGTGAAGTCGACGATGAGCTGCTCCTCGCCCTTGGCCAGCGTCGCGAAGCTGCGGCCCGCGCGCGTCTGCGTGACCCAGGCGCCGGGGGGGTGCTGCTCCGCGTCGCCCTGCCAGCGCATGCGGTAGGCGAGGTCCAGCGGCGCGCCGGGCGCGGGCAGCTTCGCCGGCACCCAGTACGCGACGATGTTGTCGTTGGTCTCGTCGACGGTATTGAGCTGGACGAGCTCGACGCGGCCGGGGCCCCAGTCGCCCACCGGCGTGATCCAGGCGCTGGGGCGCAGCTCGTAGCGCGCCTCGTCGTCCTCGTAGCTCGTGTACGCGCGATCGCGCTGCATCAGGCCGAAGCCCTTGATCGACGACGGCGCGGAAAACGAGGTGACGAGGATGTGCCTGGGATTGCTCAGCGGGCGCCACAGCCATTCGCCGGTGCCCGTCTGCACCATCAGGCCGTCGGAGTCGTGCACCTCGGGGCGGAAGTCGCCGGGCTGCGGCTGGTTCTCGCCGGAGAAGAACATGCTGGTCAGCGGGGCGATGCCCAGCGTCTTGACGTCCTTGCGCAGGTACAGGCGCGCCTGCACGTCGACGACGGTGTCCTGGCCGGGCGTGACGACGAAGCGGTAGGCGCCGGTGACGCTCTTCGAATCGAGCAGCGCGGTGATCACCAGCGAGGTCGCGTCGGCGGCGGGCTTCTCGAGCCAGAACTCGGTGAAGCGCGGGAACTCCTCGGCGCCGGCGCCCACGGTGTCGACGGCCAGGCCGCGCGCCGACAGGCCATAGCGCTGGTCCTTGCCGATCGCGCGGAAATAGCTCGCGCCCTGGAAGACGATGACCTCGTCCTTGTGGTTCGCGTTGTTGATCGGGAAGTGGACGCGAAAGCCCGAGTAGCCCGACGCGAGCGCCCTGGACGGCGGCTTGTTGTGGCCGTAGTCGAAGTCGGCCGTGTCGAACCTGACCTCGTGCGCGGCGCCGCCGGGCTCGACCTCGTGGATCTTCACGGTCTCCGTGTTGACGAAGCCCGGGTGGAAGAACTGCACCTCGAACGGCAGCTTCTGGTCGCGCCACAGCGAGTGGTCGGGACGGAAGCGGATGTCGCGGTACTGGTCGTAGGTCAGCGTGTCCGACGCGGCCGCGGGCGCGGTCGGCTTCGGCTGCGCGACGAACGGCTTTTCGGCCAGTTGCCGCGCACGCGCGCCGACGTCGTCAAAGAGCGCCGCGCAGGCCTGGGCGCTCGCGAGCGCCAGCGCGGCGCAAGCCAGGGCGGAACGCAGGACAACAGAGGGGAAAGGGCGCTTTCGACGTCCTGGAAGATGCATGTACTGACGAGCTGGTAAGCAGGTGGTCTGCTCTCCATTCGCAATGCACGTGCCAGGGCGAAAAGTCGTTTGGAATCAATGACTTGCCGCACCCCTGTGGGGAAAGCTTGCGACGCGCTGTCGGAAATGGTCGAAAAGTGTCGGGCCGCAGCGACCGCTGCACCGCACAATAACGCAAGTCGTTGATTCAAAAGGGATTTCTCTTGTCGCTGATCAGCGACAAGCCCTGCTACTCGGCGGCCGGCGCGTCGCCGCGAAACAGGCCCGGCGTCAGGCCGTGCTTCTGCATCAGCCGGTAGAACTCGGTGCGGTTCCGGTCGGCCAGGCGGGCCGCGTCCGCCACGTTGCCGTCGGTGATCTTGAGCAGCCCGACCAGGTAGTCGCGCTCGAAGCGCGTGCGCGCCTCGGTGTAGCTGAGCACCTCCATGCTGGGCACGCGCAGCGCGCGCTGCACCAGCGCCAGCGGCACCAGCGGCGTGGTGGCGAGCGCCGTGACCTGCTCGACCACGTTGTGCAGCTGGCGCACGTTGCCGGGCCAGGACGCGGTCGTCAGTGCCTTCATCGCGTCGGGCGCGAAGCCGTTGACCTTGCGGCCGTACTTGAGCGCCAGCCGCGACAGGAAGTGCGACGCCAGCAGCGGGATGTCCTCGCGCCGCTCGGCCAGCGTGGGCAGCGACAGCGCGACCACGTTGAGCCGGTAGTACAGGTCCTTGCGGAAGCTGCCGTCGATGATCGCCAGGTCGAGGTCGCGGTGCGTGGCCGACAGGATGCGCACGTCGACGGGCACCGCGTGGCTCGCGCCCACCGGCCGCACCATCCGCTCCTGCAGCACGCGCAGCAGCTTGACCTGCAGCGCGACGGGCATGTCGCCGATCTCGTCGAGGAACAGCGTGCCGCCGTTGGCCGCCTGGAACAGGCCGGGATGGTTGGCCACCGCGCCCGTGAACGCGCCCTTGACGTGGCCGAACAGCTCGGACTCGAGCAGGTTCTCCGGGATCGCGCCGCAGTTGACGGCCACGAACGGCGCCGCCGCGCGCGGGCTGGCGCGGTGGATGGCGCGCGCGATCAGCTCCTTGCCGCTGCCGCTCTCGCCGCGGATCAGCACGCTCGCGTCGGAGGCGGCGACGAGCTTGGCCTCGGCCAGCACCTCGGCCATGCGCGTGGAGCGGCTGACGATCTCGGCGCGCCAGGCCTCGATCTCGCCGCCGTCGGCCGCCGTGTCGGCGGCGCCTTCCATCGCCAGCGCGTTGGCGATGACGTCCAGCAGCGCCTTGCCGTCGAACGGCTTGGTGAGGTACGTGAAGACGCCGCGCGACGTGGCCTCCACGGCGTCGGGGATCGTGCCGTGCGCGGTCAGCAGGATCACGGGCAGCGAAGGGTGCTGCACGCGGATCGCGTCGAACAGCGCGAGCCCGTCCTTGCCCGGCAGCTGCACGTCGCTGAGCACCAGTTGCGGCCGCTCCATCGCGATCTTGACCAGCGCCGCCTCGGCGGACTCGGCCGCGGTGACGCGGTAGCCCGCGCCGGACAGCCGCATCGACAGCAGCTTCAGCAGGTCGGGGTCGTCGTCGACGACCAGGATGTGGGCTCCGGTGCTCATGGTCGCAGCTTACGGCTTGGGCGACGATGCTGCCGGCGCCTGGCGCGTGTTGAGGCTGCGCTCGATCGCCTTGAGCGCCTCGAGCTTGGCGTTGGCGTCGTCGAGCTTGCGCTGGTTGTCGCGCTGGGCGTCGCGCAGCTGCTGCGCGCCGCGCTCGACCGCGTCCTCGGCGCGCTTCTGTTCGCCCAGGCGGTAGGCCAGCAGGCGCGCGAGCGAGCGCCACGGGTCGGCCTGCGGCGTGTTGTTGCGCAGCACCTGATCAAGCAGCGCCTGCGCGCGGCCGAGGTCGCCCGGCGCGTGCGTCATGCTCAGCGCGAGCGCCTGGTCCATCTGCTGCTCGATCGTCGCGCCTTCGGTGTTGCGCGCGGCCTCGGCGGTCAGGTCGGCCGTGTTGAGCGCGCTGAAGCGATCCTCGGTGGCGAGCAGGTGGCGGGCCGCCAAGTCGCGCGCCTCCAGCGGCGGG
>DATCRO010000330.1:0-12986 GCA_036569025.1 Burkholderiaceae bacterium | reverse complement strand
GTCGAGGGCGTGACGCCCGCCCGGGCGGCGATCAGCGGCACCGTCAGCCCGGCGCGGCCGTGCTGCTTGAGCAGGTCGAGCGTGGCCTGGTGCACCGCCGCCTGGACGCGGGCGCTGCGGCCGCCGGGACGGGGAATCGCGCGGGAAGTCGTCGTCATGGGAACCCATCTTAAAGCAAAGGAATTGCATTAGCGACCGAAGGGGTGCAGAATTCGCTAACGCAAAAACTTTGCGTTTGTTCCGAGTCGGAGCCCACCATGTCGAACACCGCCTGCACGCCGCTCGCCACCCTGCCCGCCGTCCCCGGCCGAATGAGCCGCAGCGCCGCGTTGTGGCTCAACGCGTCCATCCTCGTCGCCTACCTGGCGGCGTCGACCGCGCCGTCGCCGCTGTACGCGCTGTACCGCGAGGCCTGGGGCTTCTCGGCGCTCACGCTCACCGTGGTCTTCTCGACCTACGCGTTCGCGCTGCTGGGCGCGCTGCTGTTCTTCGGCGCGCTGTCCGACCACCGCGGTCGCCGCGAAGTGGTGCTGGTCTCGCTGGGACTGGAGATCGCCTCGCTGCTGGTGTTCCGGCATGCGGACTCCGTCGCCTGGCTCATCGTCGCGCGCGCCGTGCAGGGCGTGGCCACCGGCATCGCGACCAGCGCGCTGAGCGCCGGCATGCTGGACATCTCCCGCGAGCGGGGCTCGCTGCTGAACAGCGTCGCGCCGCTGGTGGGCATGGGTGTCGGCGCGCTCGGCGCCGGCGCGCTGGCGCAGTTCGCGCCCGCCCCGACGCGACTGGTGTTCGACGTGCTGCTCGCGATCCTGGCGGCGCAGGCGCTCGCGGCGTTCTTCCTGCCCGAGACGGTCTCGAAGCGGGCCGGCGCGCTGGCCGCGATGAAGCCGCAGCTGGCCGTGCCGGCGCGTGCGTGGCCCACGCTGTGGCAGGTGCTGCCGGTCAACACTGCGCAGTGGGCCCTGGGCGGCTTCTATGCGCCGCTGGGCCCGTCGCTGGCGCGCATCGTCACGGGCATCCACTCGCCGCTGATCGGCGGCGGCGTGGTGGCCACGCTGGTGCTCGCCGGCGCGGCCGCGGTGCTCGCGGTGCGCGCGCGACCGGCCCGCGCCGTGCTGTCGGGTGGCACGGCGGCGCTGGTGGTCGGGCTGGTCGTGACGCTGGCCGGCGTGGAACTGCATTCCACAGCGATGTTCTTCGCCGGCTCGTTCATCGCCGGCCTGGGCTTCGGCGCCGCGTTCAACGGCACGATGCGCAGCCTGGTCCCGCTGGCCGAGGCGCACGAGCGCGCCGGCCTGATGTCGACGTTCTTCGTGCTGAGCTACCTCGCGTTCAGCCTGCCGGCGATCCTGGCCGGGCTGATGGCGGGACGCTTCGGGCTGCAGGCCGCTTCGGTGGGCTACGGGCTGCTGCTGGTGACGCTGGGGGCCGTCGCGCTGGCGATGATGGCGCGGCGGAAGGGGGCGGCCTGACGCGACGCCGGACACCGCTCAAACCTGTCGTCCTGCGCGAAGTCGCGGGATCCACGCACCGCGAGACGCGATGTCGTCGCTTCGCGCTCACCCCAGCGCGTCGTTCACCTGCTCGTTGAACTCCGCCAGGTCCACTGCCGTGTTCACCTCCCGCGGCAGCGCATCGCGCACCGAGAAGACGCCCAGCACGCGCCCGCCCTCGCCCACCACGGGCAGGTGGCGGAAGCCCCGCTCCATCATGATCACGACGGCGTCGGCCACCTTCGTCTCGGGCGCCACGCAGCGCGGGTTGCGCGTCATCACCTGCGTGACGGTCGTGGCGTCGGCGTCCAGGCCCTTGGCCAGCACGCGCGTCATGAGGTCGCGCTCGGTGAGGATGCCCACCATCGGCCCGGCGCCGTCGATGATGAGGACGCTGCCGCAGTTGGCGCGCGTCATCGCGCAGGCCGCGTCGCGCACGCTGGCCTGCGGGCCCAGGCTCAGGACGTGGCCGCGGGACAGGGACTGGAGCACGGTGCGTTCGGACATGGCGGAGCTCCTTGCACGTGGACGTTCGAGGGCGGGCGGCCTCAGCGCAGGCCGGCGTTGATCCTGTCGAGCACGGCGCTGCCCGGGCACAGCGTGTCGCGCCCGAGCGACTGCAGCGGCGCGGCGACCGTGTTGAGCGACGCGTGCAGGTCGCCCGCGAGCGGGTCCAGGTACAGCAGCCCGGTGACGATCTCGCCCTGCGCGGCATGCTGCTGCATGTAGCTGAGCGCGGCGTAGCGGTCGGTGGCGTCGTAGTCGGCGTGCAGCTTGCGCAGGCGCAGCACGCTGCCGTCGTGCTGCGGCACGTCGACGGCCTCGCCGGGGGCGCAGCTCGTCGTGATCTGCTCGCCGGGCGCCATGAAGTCGATGCGGCTGACGGCCTCGTTGTGCTGGCGCACGTAGTCGAAGCTCTTGGTCGAGCCGGCGTGGTTGTTGAACGTGACGCAGGGACTGATGACGTCGATGAACGCCGCGCCGCCGTGCGACATCGCGCCCTTGACCAGCGGCACCAGCTGCTCCTTGTCGCCCGAGAAGCTGCGCGCGACGTAGGTGGCGCCCAGCTGCAGCGCGATGCCCACCAGGTCGATCGGGTTGTCCGTGTTGAGCACGCCCTTCTTGCTCTTGGAGCCGCGGTCGGCGGTGGCCGAGAACTGGCCCTTGGTCAGGCCGTAGACGCCGTTGTTCTCGACGATGTAGGCCATGCGCACGCCGCGCCGCAGCGCGTTGGCGAACTGGCCCAGGCCGATCGAGGCCGAATCGCCGTCGCCCGAGACGCCCAGGTACAGCAGGTCGCGGTTGGCGAGGTTGGCGCCGGTGAGCACCGACGGCATGCGGCCGTGCACGGTGTTGAAGCCGTGCGAGGCGCCCAGGAAGTAGTCCGGCGTCTTGGAGCTGCAGCCGATGCCCGAGAGCTTGGCCACGCGGTGCGGTTCGATGTCCAGTTCCCAGCAGGCCTGCACGATGGCCGCGGAGATCGAGTCGTGCCCGCAGCCCGCGCACAGCGTGGAGACGCGCCCCTCGTAGTCGCGCCGCGTGTACCCGACCTGGTTCTCGTGCAACGTCGGGTGGCGCAGCAGCGGCTTGGCGATATAGGTCATTTGGCCATCTCCTGGCCGCGCGCCATGGCGTGCGGCAGGCTGTTGCGGATCGCGCCGGCGATGAAGCGCGCGTTGATCGGCGTGCCGTCGTAGTGCAGCACGCGCACGAGGCGCTCGGGGTCGACGTCGAGCTCGTTGACCAGCATCAGGTGCATCTGCGCGTCGCGGTTCTGCTCGACGACGAACACCTTGTCGTGCGCCGCGATGAAGTCGCGCACCGCCTGCGGGAACGGGAACGCGCGCAGCCGCAGCGCGTCGATGTGGATGTCCTCGGACTCCAGCACGTCGAGCGCCTCGGCCATCACCGGGCTGGTCGACCCGAAGTAGATCGCGCCGACCCGCGTCGCAGCGCGCGCGGGACGCAGCACCGGTTGCGGCACGAGTGACGCCGCCGTGCGGAACTTGCGCTGCAGCCGCTCCATGTTGTAGATGTAGTCGGGCCCTTTCTCGGAGTAGCGCGCGTACGGGTCGCGCGTCGTGCCGCGGGTGAAGAACGCGCCCTTGCTCGGGTGCGTGCCGGGCAGCGTGCGCCACGCGATGCCGTCGCCGTCGACGTCCTTGTAGCGGCCGAAATTCGCGCCGGCCTCGAGCTCCTCGGCCGTCATCACCTTGCCGCGGTCGTACTCGCGCGCGGCGTCCCAGGCGAACGGCCGGGCGAGGCGCTGGTTCATGCCGATGTCCAGGTCGGTCATCACGAAGACGGGCGTCTGCAACCGGTCGGCGAGGTCGAGCGCCGCAGCCGCGTGGTCGAAGCACTCGTGCGGATCCTCGGGGAACAGCAGCACGTGCTTGGTGTCGCCGTGCGACGCGTACGCGCAGGCGAGCAGGTCCGACTGCTGCGTGCGCGTGGGCATGCCGGTGGACGGGCCGCCGCGCTGCACGTCGATGATCGTGACAGGGATCTCGGCGAAGTACGCGAGCCCGATGAACTCCTGCATCAGCGAGATGCCGGGCCCCGAGGTGGCCGTGAATGCGCGCGCGCCGTTCCAGCCGGCGCCCACCGCGATGCCGATCGACGCGAGCTCGTCCTCGGCCTGGACGATCGCGAAGCGATGCTGGCCCGTCTCCGCGTCGACGCGGTACTTGTCGCAGTACTTCTGGAAGGCCTCGGGGATCGAGGACGACGGCGTGATCGGATACCACGCCGCCACCGTCGCGCCGCCGTAGACGCAGCCCAGCGCGATCGCCGAGTTGCCGTCGACGAAGATCGAGTCGCCGACGCGATCGGCCCGCTGCACGCGGATGCCCAGCGGATGCGGCAGGTTCTGCAGCACGTGGTCGCGGCCCATGTGCAGCGCGCGGATGTTGGAGTCGAGCAGCCGCTCCTTGCCCTTGTACTGCTCGGCAAGCAGCTTCTCGAAGACCGCCGGCTCCATGTCCAGCAGCGCGCACAGCGCGCCGACGTAGATGATGTTCTTGAACAGCTGGCGCTGGCGCGCTTCGTCGTAGGCGGCGTTGGCGATCGCGGTCAGCGGGATGCCGATCACCTGGACGTCGTCGCGGAAGCGATTGGGCGGCATCGGCCGCGTCGAGTCGTGGAACAGGTAGCCGCCGGACTCGATCTCCGCGACGTCGGCGTCCCAGGTCTGCGGGTTCATCGCCACCATCATGTCGACGCCGCCGCGCCGGCCCGACCACCCGGCCTCGCACACGCGCGCCTCGTACCAGGTGGGCAGGCCCTGGATGTTGCTCGGGAAGATGTTGCGCGGGCTCACCGGCACGCCCATGCGCATCACGGCCTTGGCGAACAGCTCGTTGGCCGAGGCCGAACCCGAGCCGTTGACGTTGGCGAACTTGATGACGAAGTCGTTGACGGCCTGGATGGTCTTCATGCGGCCTCCGCGTTCGTGCGCGCGTCACGGGCGCGCGGGCCCGCCTGCGTCGTCTCGAACAGGAACTTCTGCATGTCCCATGCGCCGGTGGGGCAGCGCTCGGCGCAAAGTCCGCAGTGCAGGCAGACGTCCTCGTCCTTGACCATCACGCGGCCCGTCTTGAGCTCCTGCGAGACGTACAGGTCCTGCGCGAGGTTGAGCGCCGGCGCCTTCAGCCGCGTGCGCAGGTCGGCCTCGTCGCCCGCGCCGGTGAACGTGATGCAGTCCATGGGGCAGATGTCGACGCAGGCGTCGCACTCGATGCAGGTGTCGCGGTTGAAGACGGTCTGCACGTCGCAGTTCAGGCAGCGCTCCACTTCCTTGTACGCGGTGGCGGCGTCGAAGCCGAGCTCGACCTCCACGCGGATGTCGGCGAGCGCGCGCTCGGCCGCGGCCCAGGGCACCTTGAAGCGCGTGTCCAGCGACACGTCGTTGCGGTAGCTCCATTCGTGGATGCCCATCTTCTGCGACATCAGCGTCGACATGGGCGGCGGCCGCAGCCGCACGTCCTCGCCGTTGAGCAGGCGGTCGATCGACACCGCGGCGTCGTGCCCGTGCGCGACCGCCGAGATGATGTTCTTCGGCCCGAACGCCGCATCGCCGCCGAAGAACACGTGGGGCAGCGAGGACTGGAACGTGGCCTTGTCGAGCACCGGCAGGCCGTGGCGGTCGAACAGGAGGCCGCAGTCGGGCTCGATCCACGGGAACGCGTTCTCCTGGCCGACGGCCACCAGGACGGTGTCGCAGGGAACCAGCACGTCCGGTTCGCCGGTGGGCACCAGCTGGCGCCGGCCCTGGGCGTCGACCCTTGCGACCACCTTCTCGAAGGTCATGCCGGTCAGCTTGCCGTCCACGTGCTCGAAGGATTTCGGAACGTGCAGGTCGAGGATGGGGATGCCCTCGTGCATCGCATCCTCCTTCTCCCACGGCGAGGCCTTCATCTCGGCGAAGCCGCTGCGCACGATCACGGTCACCTCGCGGCCGCCGAGGCGCCGCGCGGATCGGCAGCAATCCATCGCGGTGTTGCCGCCGCCCAGCACGATCACGCGCTCGCCCACGCTGGTGACGTGGCCGAACGAGACCGAGGCCAGCCAGTCGATGCCGATGTGGATGTTCTCGGCCGCCTCGCGCCGGCCGGGCAGGTCGAGGTCGCGCCCGCGCGGCGCGCCGCAGCCGACGAACACCGCGTCATAGCCGAGCGCGAGCAGCGCCTTCATCGAGTCGATGCGGCGGCCCGCCTCGAACTTCACGCCCAGGTCCAGGATGTAGCCCGTCTCCTCGTCGATGACCGACTCGGGCAGCCGGAAGTGCGGGATCTGGGAGCGGATGAAGCCGCCGGCGCGGGCCTCGCCGTCGAACACGGTGACTTCGTAGCCCCAGGGCGCCAGGTCGCGCGCCACCGTCAGCGAGGCCGGCCCGGCGCCGACGCAGGCGATGCGCCGGCCGTTGAGCGGCGCCACCGACGGCATGCGGGCGCGCACGTCGCCCTTGTGGTCGGCGGCCACGCGCTTGAGCCGGCAGATGGCCACCGGCTCGGGCTTGTCGCGGTTGCTTTCCTCCACGCGCCCGCGCCGGCAGGCCGGCTCGCATGGGCGGTCGCAGGTGCGCCCGAGGATGCCCGGGAAGACGTTGGACACCCAGTTGACCATGTAGGCGTCGTCGTAGCGCCCTTGCCCGATCAGCCGGATGTACTCGGGCACCGGCGTATGTGCCGGGCAGGCCCACTGGCAATCGACCACCTTGTGGAAATAGTCGGGCGAGGCACTGTTGGCGAATTGCACGTTGCAGTCTCCTTCGCGCGGGTCGGGCACGAGCATGCGCCGGACGGGGCCTCCCGAGTCTAGGCCGATCGCGTTGGCCCTGGGCTCAGGTCAAACGTTGCCGCGAAAGCGCCCACGCCGCCCGTCCGGCGGCGTATAAAGGAAGCATCCGTCGTCCAGGAGCCCGCGATGAAAGCCAAGACCACGCCCACGGCCGCCGAACTCGCCCAGCTGGACGCATACCATGCCCAGGTCCGCGGCCACCTGGATCGCCTGGCCGCCCTCGCCTCCCGGGTGGAAAACGGCCAGCTCGACGCGGAGACCAGCGCCGAGGCCTGTGCCGTCGAGGCCTTCTTCTCCGGCGCCATGCAGGAGCACCACCGCGTCGAGGAGTCCGGCGTGTTCGCCTTCCTGCTGGCCAGCGACGACAAGGAACTCGTCGACGTCGTTCGCACGCTGCAGCAGGACCACGGCTGGATGGAGCAGAACTGGATCGAGCTCGCGCCGCAGCTGCGCGCCATCGCCCAGGGCAACGCCTGGGTCGACCCGGCCGAGTTCATGCACGCGACCGAGGTGTTCCTGGAGCTGAGCTACGGTCACTCGGCGCTCGAGGAGGCCGTCGTCTACCCGCGCGCGCAGGCGGCGCGGGACGCCCAGGCCGACCGGCTGGTGGCGGGCACGCCGGGTTGAACACTTCGGGTGGCGCGCCGAGGCCAGAGGGGTCTGGCCTCTCCTCGGATCGCGCCGACTCGCTCATCGCAGCGCCAGCGTGGATCGCGATTCGAGGCAAAGGCCTGACCCCGAACATTCGCTGACGATCGGGGTCAGGCCTTCGCCACGAATCGCGGCCATGTCCTCGACTCTCGGCACGAGCCGCCAGCGCGATTCGAGGAGAGGCCAGACCCCTTCGGCGATCGCCCGGCGTGCGACCGCGTCCGACATCAGTGCCCGAACATGCCCCGCACCTCGTCGACATCCACCTGCAGCTTCACGAAGGCCTCGGTGCCGCGCGCGATGTTCTGTGCGCCGACGCCGCTGTGAGAGCGCGTCGCGCCCACGTACATCACGGTGCCCATCGACTTGCGGAACGCATAGGTCAGCGAGGTCGTCAGGCCCGACTCGCGGTCCGCCGCGACGCCGGCCTCGGGCTTGCGGTCGACGGTGGAGCGCTGCACGATCAGGCGCAGGTTCTGGCGCGCGTCGATGTGCCACACGCCCAGCAGCTGCGAGGCCGTCTCGCGATAGGCCAGCAGCGGCCCGTTCCTGAGCCACGCCGCCCAGACGCTGGGCTCGATCTCGATCGCCGCGAACGGGCGCGTGGACAGCATCAGGTTGACCTGCCCGCCCGGTCGCACGACGCCGGCCGTGACGTCGGCCATCCTGCCCAGCGAGACCGTGGCGTCGAACAACGGAATGGACTGCGCCAGCGTCGACGTGTACTCGCCCTTCCAGTAGTGCTCGGTCAGCAGCCGGCCGCCGGCGGTGGCGCGCAGCCTGGACAGCCCGTGCCACGAGATCCACGCCTGCGTGTTGTGCGGCAGGCTCACCCACACGTCCGGTGCCAGTGATTCCTGGATGACGTCGCCGTTGATGCGGTCGCGCACCAGCGAGCCGCGCAGGTTCAGCCACATCTCGTTGATGGGCGCGAGGTCGCGGAACACCATCGACGGGTGGAACTCGATGTCGCGGACGCCCACCTGGTTGACGAAGCCGGTGTCGTGGCGGAACTGCGGGCTGATGTCGAGGTCCGAGATCTCCAGCTGCGTGCGGTCGGTGTAGCGCATCACCTTCAGGAACACCGAGTCGCCGGTCGTCGCGGGCCCCTTGACCAGCGAGACGTCGCCGGCAGGGTCCGTGAACGGCTGCGCCGTCGTCTGCGAGCGCAGCCACTGGGCCTTGATGCGCCACGCGTCGTTCAGCTGCCAGTTGACGTCCGGCCCGGCGACCGTGTTGTCGCCGCGCTCGCCCTCGTAGCGGCGCGCGGCCAGGATGCCGCCGACCTCGAAGCGTCCGTCGTCGTTGACGTCGAACAGTCCGCGCGCGGACAGCGAGCGCGAGCCCGGCTGCAGCGCGGTGTTGGTGCCGTAGCCGTAGGGCAGCAGCGTCTCGCCGCCGCCCTTGTCGTCGATGACGAAGGCCGTGCCGGCCAGCGACGCGCCGCGCCACGTCGATCGCACGCCCCAGCGCGGCGCCGTGAAGCTGCGCGTGTACATCGCCTCGGTGGGCGAGTGCAGCAGGTCGCTGGACTCGAAGAAGAACGGCCGCTTCTCGGGCAGGTACAGCGCGAAGTCGGTGTTGCCGCTGAGCTGCGGCACGTCGAGCGCCACCTGCGAGAAGTCGGGCTTGAGCGTGCCGTCGATCACCAGCTCGGGCGACGCGCGCCACTTCACGTCCAGGCTGCCCTGCACGCCATCGGCCGTGTGCCTGGCCTGCCCGGGTTCGGTGTCGCTGGTGTGGCGCGCCGTGATGCTGGGGCGGATCGTGAGGAAGTTCTTCTGCTGCGGCAGCTCGATGCCCTCGAGCGGCTGCATCGCCGAGATGAAGGCCGGCGCGTCGGTGGGCACCTTCACAGACGTCCACATGTAGGCCTGGTCGCGCGGCATGCGGCGCGCGACCATGATGCGCCAGTGCGCGTGGCTGTCCGACGAGAAGCGCAGCGACGCGAACGGGATGCGGAACACCGAGGTGTAGCCGCTGGACGTGCGCGCGGAGGCGGCGTCGAAATCGAAGTCGGGCGAGAAGTCCTCGTCGTCGTCGGCGGCCGTGTGCATGCCGTCGCCGGTCGAGCCGGACGCATTGACGCGGAAGAACTGCGCCGACTGGCGCTTGCCGATCGCGTCGATGTAGACGACCACGAAGTCCTGCGTGCGGATCACCTTGTCCTGGCGCACCAGCGGTGCGCGGATCTCCTCGGGGTGGTCGTCCAGCGACGTGACGCCCACGTACAGCGCCTGCTCGTCGAACAGGATCTGCACCTTGGTGGCATACCTGGGCTTGGCGTCGCGGTGCGGCTCGTTCTCGACGAAGTTGTCGTAGACCGGCGCGCGCTGCCAGGCCGGGTTGCTCAGCGTGCCGTCCAGGACGATGTGTTCGTCGGGCAGCAGGCGCACGGCGTGCATGGCGAGGGGATCGCTCGTGATCGGGTCGACGTGGCCCGTCAGCGGCGACAGCGCGGCCTCGGGCGCCGGCTGGACCGCGCGCGCCTCGGCCTGCGCGCCCACCTCCGCGGCGGCCGCGAGCGGCCACGCGGCCAGCGCGATCCATGCCGCGGCCACGGCGGCATGCACTGCTCGAATCGGACTCATGGACCTTCCCCGCGCCGGCCGCCTCGGCGGCCGCGCCTGTTCTTCGTTCGTCATGGGGCGGCCGTCAGCCAGGCCGCGTTTCTGACGGGATTGTCAGCGAGCCCCGGGGGTCGGCGGGCACCCGACGCGACGAATGACGGTTTTCGGGCAACAGGAAGGGGCCACGCGGGCCCCTTGTGCGGTCGGCGCCGGGAGGCGCATCACTTCTTGCGGACGATCACGCTGCCGATGGAGTAGCCCGCGCCGAACGAGCAGATCACGCCGAGCTCGCCCGGCTTCATGTCGGCGTGGTACGCGTGGAAGGCGATGATGGAGCCGGCCGACGAGGTGTTGGCGTAGGTGTCGAGCACCAGCGGCGCCATGTCGCCGCCGGCCTCCGCGCCGACCAGCTTCTTGAGGATCAGCTGGTTCATGCCGAGGTTGGCCTGGTGCAGCCAGAAGCGGCGCATCTGCGTCGGCTCCAGGCCCAGGCTCTGCAGGTGCGCCTCGATGTGCGCCGCGGCCATCGGCACGACCTCCTTGAACACCTTGCGGCCCTCCTGGCGGAAGGTCTTGTCGCGCGCGGCGGGATCGGAATCCTCGCTGCGGTTCATGAAGCCGAAGTTGTTGCGGATCGCGTTCGAGAACTGCGTCGCCAGCCTGGTGCCGACGATTTCCCACTGGTCGGCCGAGGTGGCCGTCTCGGCGCTCTCGACCACCGTGGCCGTGCAGACGTCGCCGAAGATGAAGTGGCAGTCGCGGTCCTTGTATTCGATGTGCGCCGACGTGATCTCCGGGTTCACGACCAGCACGCACCTGGCGCTGCCCGCGCGCACCGCGTTGACGGCCTGCTCGATGCCGAAGGTGGCCGACGAGCACGCCACGTTCATGTCGAAACCGTAGCCGCCGGCGCCGATCGCCTGCTGGATCTCGATCGCCATCGCCGGGTAGGCACGCTGCATGTTGGACGCGGCGCACAGGACGGCGTCGACGTCCGCGCCCGTCTTGCCGGCGGCCGCGAGCGCCTTGCGGCAGGCGTCGGCGCCGATCTCGGCCATCAGCGACAGCTCGTCGTCGCCGCGCTCGGTGAACCTCGGGCGCATGCGGGCCGGGTCCAGCACGCCGTCCTTCTCGATGACGTAGCGCTGCTTGATGCCCGAGGCCTTCTCGATGAACTCCACGCTGGAGGCCGTCAGCGCGGTCTTCTCGCCGCGCTCGATGGCGTCGGCGTTGATCGCGTTCTGCCGCTCGGCGTACGCGTTGTAGGCGGCGACGAGTTCCTCGTTGGTGACGACGTGCGGCGGCTGGTAGAGGCCGGTGCCGCTGATGACTGCTTGTGGCATGGAGATTCCTGTTCGAACCGGCCGATTTTAGCTGGCGGGGCACGGCGTGATCGGCGTGCGTTCTCGGGGAAAGCACCCAGGACGCGCGACGTTGCCGGCAAGATCGCGCAGGTTGACGCGCCAGCTCAGAACGGCACCGCGCTCACGAAGACCAGCGGCTCGCCCGTGAGCGGATGCGCCAGCGCGAGCCGGCAGGCGTGCAGCATCATGCGCGGCGACGGGTCGTCCGCGACGCCGTAGAACGGGTCGCCCGCGATCGGGCAGCCGAGCGACGCGAGGTGCACGCGCAACTGGTGCGTCCGGCCGGTGACCGGCGTGAGCGCGATGCGCGTCAACGTGCCCACGCCGTCGACCCGCACCTGTCCAGCCACGCGGTAGTGCGTCAGCGACGGCTTGCCGGTGTCGTGGCACACGACCTGGCGCGGGCGGTTGGGCCAGTCGACGACCAGCGGCAGGTCGATCTCGCCCTCGTCGGCCGCGGGGCGGCCGTGCACCAGCGCCTCGTAGCGTTTGTCGACCTCGCGCTCGCGGAAGGCCTCGCTGAGCGACGCGTGCGCGAGCGCCTCCCGCGCCAGCACGATGACGCCGCTGGTCATCATGTCCAGGCGATGGACGATGCGCGCATCCGGGTACACGGCCTGCGCGCGGACCAGCAGGCTGTCGCGCTTGTCCGGTCCGCGGCCCGGCTCGGACAGCAGCCCGGGCGGCTTGGCGAGCACCACGAAGGCCGGCTCGACGTGCAGCACCTCCAGGCCGGTGTCCGGCGGCGGCCGGTAGGCGTCGGCGTCGGGAACGGTGCGGGCGGACATCAACCCTTGAGCAGCGCGTCGACGTCGACGCCGCGCTCGCGCAGCAGGTCGGTCAAGGCCGGCAGCAGCGCGCCCAGGCGCTCGTCGACGGCGTCGCGCACGGTGTCCACCATCACCTGGGTGCTGCGCTCGATCTCGATGTTGAGCGCGGCGCCCGCGGTCTTCTCGCCGAAGGTGGTCATGCGCAGCGTCTCGGGGATCAGCCAAACCTCGAACCAGCCTTCGGCCTTGTTCGCATCGGACACCGTCAGGCTGGCGCCGTTGATGGCGATGTAGCCCTTGGGAAAGATGTAGCGCATCCACGGCGACGGCACGGCGATGCGCATGACATGGTTGTTCTCGGGGTTGCGCACCGAGGCGAGTCTGGCCTGGAAGTCGACGTGGCCCGACAGCGGGTGGCCGCCGATCTCCGCGCCGTCGCGCGCCGCGCGCTCGACGTTGACGCGGCTGCCGACCTCGAGCGCGTCGAGCGTCGTGAGCGACAGGCTCTGCTGCATCACGTCGAAGCTGGCGGCGTCCTCGCCCGCGAGCTCCGTCACGGTCAGGCATACGCCGTCCACCGACACGCTGGCGCCGATCTCCAGGCCTTGGCAGAAGCCGCGCGGGAAGGCGAGCGTGAAGCTGCGCAGGCCCGGCTTGTCGACGAGCACGGAGACGGTGGCGACGGCCTGGACGATGCCGGTGAACATGGCGGAGCTTCCTGGTGGACGAAGCCGGGATTGTCGCTGCTCGCGCCTCCCCCCGCGGGTGTCAGGTCTTGAAAGTTGCGGTGTCAGGTCTTGAATCATGCACTCTGGAGGGAGGCGCTGGACGAATCAAGAC
>DATCRO010000329.1:0-3748 GCA_036569025.1 Burkholderiaceae bacterium | reverse complement strand
ACACGCCGAACAGCACGAGGAACGGGCTGATGAACACGTACGGCGCCCACTTGGGCGACAGCCGGAGCAAGGATGGCAGTCTCATGATCAGCGGCGAGCGCGCAGCTCGAGGAGTCGCGCCACGTCGGACAGCGCCTTGCGGGTCGGGTCGGAATCGCGCGGGATCGCGTAGTAGGTGCCGCCGTACGACACCCAGGTGCTCTCGGGCAGTTGCGCAGCGCGCCACAGGCCCTTGGTCGCGGGCGCGACCCAGTTGGCCAGTTGCCCCACCATCCACGAGCCGCCCAGTTCGGTGGCGGTCGCGTTGCGGCGGAACGCCTCGGCCCATTCGTTGCTCCAGGTCTCGAGGTGGCCCTCCAGCCCGTTGCGTCGCATGCGCAGCGACAGCTCGAATGCGCGATGGAAGCGCGGCGTGTCCACCAGCACGTTCGAGTCGCTGTCGAAGTAGATGCCCTGGCCCTTCTTGAGGCCGCCGCGCACGACCAGGTCCTTGAAGGTGCGGACGTTGCCGATCAGGTTGGCGCCCGTCGCCTTCTTGATCCTGATGCCCGCGTCGATGTACGCGTCCCACGACGGCTGCAGGTCGCTCGCCACGAGACCCGCGCGCTCGAGCAGGTCCTGGCGATAGAGCATCGTGCCCGGGCCGATGTCGGTCGGCGCGGCCACCACCTGGCCCTTGCGGTTGATCGCCTGGTCATAGGCATAGGCGACGAAGCGATCCCGGTAGCGGCCGATGTCGTAGCGCGGCTGCAGCAGGTCGGACAAGCCGCCGCCATCGGAGAACTTGCCGACGTACGACGCCTCGAGCGCCATCACGTCGGGCAGGTAGACCGCGGTCGACAGCGCCGTCGTCATCGCCGTGTGGTGGTCGTCGTACTGCCGCATGACGATGTCGATGGCCACGTCCGGGTGGCGCTTCTGCCATTGCGGGATGGCGTCCTTGACGATCTGGTCGACGAGCGGGAACGCGGCGACCGTCAGCGTACGCTGCTCGGTGGCGCGCACGGCCGGCGCGATGGCGGCGGCCAGGCCCGCGGCCAGCACGCTGCGGCGGCGGGTCGCGAACGTGCGGGGGCCGCGCTGGGAATCGTCGGAAGAGGTCATCGGATGTGCGGACGGCCCGGCGGGGGCGCGGAGGCGCTGGAGCGGGCGCGCGAGGCAGGCGTCGACATGGGTTGTCTCGGGACGGTCTTTTTATCGGAACGGGGTGTCACGCTCCGGCAGGTGCCTTGAAAGCGCTTTCAACATTGTTCAACGAGCCACTGCCGAGCCGTTACAGCGTAAACCCGAAGATGAGCTGCCCACGAGGCAAAGCCGGGCGTCGCGAGGCGTCGACGCCGTCGGATCGTCGGCTGCAAGCGCTTTCATGATAACTCGTCCGTGCCTACCGGCCCCTCCGGGCACGCATCGCGGCGTAAGGACCCATCGCCTACGTTCGAACGAATGGATCGGCGCGTGCGGAGCTGCGACTGCGCGCAGGACGGCACCACGACGTGGCCACGCGGCGCGCCGCTTCGCCGCAACGGCGGCCTCGCGGCTTGCCCGCCCTCCATGGGTGCCAGGTCTTGCCAGGCAACTCGTCATGCAGCGGTGCCAGGTCTTGCCAGGCAACTCGTCAAGCGTGGCTTTGCCAGGCAAGACCTGGCACCGCCGATTGCCAGGCAAGACCTGGCACCGCCAAGGGATCGACGCTCAGCGCAGCACGCGCCGCGTGGACTCGCGCGCCACCAGTTCCGGCGGCGGCAGGTCGGCGCCGGGCTCTTCGCCCTTGAGCATCGCCAGCATCGCGGCCGCGGCCTCGGAGCCGATCTCGTAGACCGACTGCCGGATCGTCGTCAGCGGCGGCACCGAGAACTTGGCGGGCGCCAGGTCGTCGAAGCCCACGAGCGAGACGTCGTCGGGCACGCGCACGTTGCGCCGGTACAGGCCCAGCGCGGCGCCGATGGCCGTCTGGTCGTTGGCGGCGAAGATCGCGCTGAACGACAGGCCGCTCTCCAGCAGCCGGTTGACGGCCAGCAGGCCGCCGGCCTCCGTGAAGTCGCCCATCAGCACCAGTGCCGGATCGAACGGGATGCCCGCGCGTTCCAGCGCGGCGCGGTAGCCGGCCTCGCGATCGAGCGCGTCCTTGTGCAGCGGATCGCCGGCGATGAACGCGATGCGGTGGTGGCCGCATTCGATCAGGTGCTGCGTGGCGAGCAGGCCGCCGGTGAAGTTGTCGAAGTCGATCGAGAAGATGCGGTCGGTGCGCAGTTCGCGCCCCACCACCACCATCGGCACCTGGTTCGAGTAGGTCTCGAGCGCGTCGTTGGACATGCGCCCCGCCAGCACGATCAGCCCGTCGACGCGGCGCGACATCAGCGCGTCCATCGCCTTGTGCTCCTCGGCCTCGTGCCAGTGGCCGCTGACGAAGATCGGGATGTAGCCGGCCACCTCGAGGCGGTCCTCGATGCCGCGCAGCGCTTCGCCGTAGAACGGGCTGTTGATGGTCTGCGTCAGCACGCCCACGCTCAGCGTGCGGCCGCCGGCCAGGCCGCGCGCGACCGGGTTCGGGCGGAAGCCGAGGGTGCGGATCGCCTCGTCGATCGCCTCGCGCTTCTCGGGGCTGACCGTGGCCGTGCCATTGAGGATGCGCGAGACCGTGCTGGGCGAGACCCCGGCCGCCTTGGCCACCATTCCGAGGGTCACCGTGCCCGAGCCGGACGGGGTGAACGCGGTGCTGGGAGAGCGCTTGCGACGGACGGGCGGTTGGTTCATCGGAGAAGGGCCTGACGGCTGAGCAATCCCCGGAGTGTAGGCGCGGTAGCGCTTTCGCGCGCATCCCCAGGCCCGATGCGGGCTCGTATCATGGCCGCATGTCCTCTGCCGACGATGTCCTCGCCTTCTGGTTCGACCCCGCCACCGAGCCCGACTGGTGGCGTCGCTCCGACGCGTTCGACGCGCGCTGCGCCGCACGCTTCGGCGCGCTGCATGAATCGGCGACGCGCTGCGAGCTCTGGCAATGGCGCACCACCGCCGAAGGCCGGCTCGCGGAGATCATCCTGCTCGACCAGTTCTCGCGGAACCTGCATCGCGACTCGCCGCGCGCGTTCGCGGCGGACCCGCTGGCACTGGGCCTGGCGCAGGAGGCCGTGGCGCTCGGCGCCCATCGCGCGCTCGACCCGCGCCGGCGCGTCTTCATGCTGATGCCCTACATGCACAGCGAGTCGCGCGCGGTGCACGAGGTCGCGCTGCAGGTGTTCGCCGACTGCCCCGCCGGCAACCTCGACTACGAGCGCCAGCACAAGGCCATCGTCGACCGCTTCGGCCGCTATCCGCATCGCAACGCGGTGCTCGGGCGCGCGTCCACGCCCGAGGAGATCGAGTTCCTGAAGACGCCGGGGTCGTCGTTCTAGAGCGCGGACCGCGCCGCCATCGCCTCGAGCTCGCCCGGCGCCAGGACGCGCAGCGACGGCTCGCCGTCGTGCGTGGCCAGGCCGTGCATCTCGATGGACTTCTGCATGCGCATGATGCGCGTGAGGAAGGCGATGATCTCGGACGTGATCACCTGGCCGGGCACCAGCACCGGGATGCCCGGCGGGTACGGCGTGATCTGGTCGCAGCAGACGCGGCCGTCGAGGGCCTTGTTCGGCTGGCCCTGGTCGTCCAGCAGCGGGATGCGCTCGCCGTACTCGTAGAACGCGTCGCGCGGCAGGCAGGCGAGGCGCGTGAAGTGCGGCAGCTCGGGCATGCGGGCGCTCGCGCGCTCGGG
>DATCRO010000328.1:0-2222 GCA_036569025.1 Burkholderiaceae bacterium | reverse complement strand
GATGCGCGCGCCCGCCGGCAGCTGGCGCGCGAACGTGGCCCGGGAAGACAGGCGCAGGACGTGGTCGGGGGCCTCGGCCGGGCGACGGGCGAGGGACGGCGGCAGGGTGAGGGCGTGTTCCATGGAATCGACTCTAGGAGCGGGCGCCCGCGCGAGACAGCCACAACCCGCGGCCTTCTGGTGCAGTACAGATCCGCCAGCGGCGCCACTGTCACGGTCGAATTGCCCGCCATCTGTACTGGTCTGCCTTGCCGGCTTGCAGACAGAATCGGGCCATGGACGCGCCCGACACGCTCTACCTGCAGATCGCCGAGACGCTCGCGGCCTCGATTCGCGGCGGCGTGCTCGCCCGCGGCGAGCGGCTGCCGTCGCTGCGCGATCTCGCGGCGCAGCACGGGGTGTCGCTGTCGACCGCCGTGCAGGCCTACCGCGCGCTGGAGGACATGCGGCTCGTGGAGACGCGCCCGCGTTCCGGCTTCTTCGTCGCGGCGCGCCCGCCCAGGCCGCCGGTGCCCGAGACGACGCAGCCGCCCGCCGACTCGCGCGAGGTCGACATCGACGCCCAGGCCGCGCACGCGATGCGCTACGCGCACGAGGAGGGCTACATCACCTTCGGCGCCGCGGCGCCCAGCGACGAGCTGTTCTCGGTGGAGCGGATCCGCCGCACGGTGATGCGCGCGGCGCAGCGCCATCGCGCCGTCCTGTGCGAGTACGTGCTGGGCTCGGGCAACGAGACGCTGCGCCGCGCCATCGCGCGCTACGCGCTGCGGCTGGGCTGCCAGCTGCGGCCGCGCGACATCGTCGCCACCAACAGCTGCCTGGAGTCGATCACGCTGTGCCTGCGCGCGGTCGCCAAGCCGGGCGACATCGTCGCGCTCGAGTCGCCCACGTACTTCGGCTTCCTCGAGATCCTGCAGAGCCTGCACCTGCGCGCGCTCGAGATTCCGACGCATCCGCGCGACGGCCTGTCGCTGGACGCCCTGGAGCTGGCGCTCGACACGCAGCCCGTGAAGGCGCTGCTGCTGTCGCCCACGCTGTCCAATCCGATGGGCGGCAGCATGCCGACGGCCGAGCGCAAGCGCCTCGCGCGCCTGGTCGCGTCGCGCGGCATCGCGATGATCGAGGACGTGCTGCACAACGACCTCGCCGAGCAGGAGGACAAGCGCCGCGCCGTGCGCTCGTTCGACACCAGCGGCCACGTCATGCTGTGCGGTTCGTTCTCCAAGACGGTCGCGCCGGGCCTGCGCGTGGGCTGGGTCGAGGCGGGGCGCTGGGCCGAGCCGGTGCGCCGCATGAAGATGGCCACCAGCGGCTCGCAGACGACGTTCATCGAGCTCGCGATGGCCGATCTGCTGAACCACACCGGCAACGAGGCGGGCTTCCGCCAGATGCGCCACACGATCGGCGTGCGCGTCGACGAGGCGCGGCGCCTGATCGCCGGCAGCTTTCCCAAGGGCACGCGCGTCACCGACCCGGCCGGCGGCTACATCCTGTGGGTGGAGATGCCGCGCGGCGTCGACTCGCAGGCGCTGTTCACCGCGTGCCTGGCCGAGCGCATCGCCATCGCGCCGGGCACCCTGTTCAGCGCCAGCGACCGCTACCGCCACTGCATCCGGCTGGGCGTGGGCGGGCGCTGGGACGACACGCAGCGCCACGCGCTGATGCGCATCGGCGAGCTGGCGCGCGCGCTGCTCGCGGCGGCGC
Source organism: Burkholderiaceae bacterium (assembly GCA_036569025.1). Lineage (GTDB taxonomy): Bacteria > Pseudomonadota > Gammaproteobacteria > Burkholderiales > Burkholderiaceae_C > Scleromatobacter. Next base: position 518 of record DATCRO010000328.1, on the reverse strand, counting down.
CGGCGTTGCCCGAGGCGGCGTGACGCAGGCGACCTGCGATGGCGCAGGGCCTTGCCCGCTCGCTAAGATCCGTCGTCACGAGCCGCGGCTGGTTGGGTCGCGCCACACACGGAGTCCGACTTGAGGATCGTCTCTTCGCTCACCGCGGCCCTGCTCGCCGGCCTGTCCGCCGCGTCGGCCCACGCCGCCCCCAGCCTGCTGTTCATCGGCAACAGCTTCACCTACGGCCAAGGCTCCGCGGTGCACTACTACCGCGCGAGCACCGTCACCGACCTCAACGGCGAGGGCGTGGGCGGGCTGCCCGCGCTGTTCAAGTCCTTCGCCACCCAAGCGGGGCTGGACTACGACGTGTACCTCGAGACGCACGGCGGCGTCGGGCTGGACTGGCACCTGGCGGACAAGTCCGGCGTCATCGGCTCGCGGCCGTGGGACGGCGTCGTCATGCACGGGCTGAGCACGCTCGACAAGGACAAGCCCGGCGACCCCGCGCTGCTGGTCGACACCGTGCGGCGCATGTC
>DATCRO010000327.1:0-2670 GCA_036569025.1 Burkholderiaceae bacterium | reverse complement strand
AGCGCGAACGCGTGGCCCGCGGCGTCCGTGGACGCGAGCGCCTCGATCGTGACCACGCCCTCGTCGTTGTCGCTGACGTCGAGCGTGAGCCAGCGCAGCGCGCCCATCAGGCAACCTCCGCGCTGCGCGCTGCGGTCGATTCGCCCGTCCGGCGGCCGTGCGGGCTCATGACGGGCGCGGCGCCGTCGCGCCGCCGCCGAACACCTGGTCGAGCGCGGCGTTGAACACCTTGAAGTCCAGCGGCTTGGTCCAGTAGTCGTCGAAGCCGGCCTGCAGCGCGCGCTGGATGTCGGCGGGGATCGCGTTGGCCGACAGCGCCACCACGCGCAGGTTGGCGGTGGCAGGGTCGGCGCGCAGCCGGCGCAGCACTTCCAGGCCGTCGAAGTCGGGCAGCTGCATGTCCACCAGCACGAGGCCGGGCAGCGTCTGCGCCGCGCGCGCGACGCCGCTGGCGCCGTCGGGCATGCTGTCGAACTCGATGCCGGGGCGGCGGCGCACCAGCTCGGCGACGATCATCACGTTGACCGCGTTGTCCTCGATGTACAGCAGGCGCCGCGCCGGCAGCGCCAGCGGGCCGGACTCGGCCGCGGCGTCGAGCCGCACCTCGAACGTGCTGCCGACGCCGCGCGTGCTGTGCACGTCGATGCGCCCGCCCATGCCCTCGACGAGCGCCTTGACGATGGTCAGGCCGATGCCGGTGCCCTCGATGCCCGCGCGTTCGGCCCCGGCGCGGTTGAAGGGCTCGAACGCGTGCTGCTGCTGCTCGGACGTCATGCCCATGCCGTCGTCCGACACGCGGATCAGCACCTGCCCGCCGTCGGGCGAGACGTCGACGCGCACGCTGCCGCCGGGACGGTTGTACTTGATCGCGTTTGTCAGCAGGTTGACCAGCACCTGCTTCAGGCGCGTGGCGTCGGCGCGCACGTGCAGCGCGCCGGGCGGGGCGACGACCGTCACGCCGTGCTGCACGGCCAGTCCCTCGACCAGCGGCAGCGTCTGCTCGATGACGGTGGCCACCCGCACCGGCTGCAGCACGACGTCGCGCGCGGGGCCGTCCAGGCGCGACAGCTCCAGCACGTTGTTGATCAGCGTGAGCAGGTGTTCGCCGGCCGAGTGGATGTGTTCCAGGCGCGCCTGGCGCGTCGTCTCGGCGTCGTCGCCCTGTGCGTCGTCGGCCATCAGCAGGCGGGTGAAGCCCAGCACGGCGTTCATCGGCGTGCGCAGCTCGTGGCTCATGCGCGCGAGCAGCTCGGACTTGGCCTGGCTCTCGCGCAGCACCAGCTCGCGCTCGTGGCGCGCGGCGGCCGCCTCGTGCGCCTCGGTGATGTCCCAGTTCACGCCGAGCCGCATGCGGGTGCGGCCGCGCTCGTCGCGCACCGGCAGCGAGCGCGAGGCGATCCAGCGCACCCGCCCGTCGGGCAGCAGGATGCGGAACTCGTACGACGCCTGGCCGTCGCCGACGCGCGCGGTCTGGATCTGGTCGTTGACGTAGGCGCGGTCGTCCGGGTGCACCCAGGAGCTCATCTCGTCGAAGTCGGGGGGCGCGGGCCGCGGCTCGCGTCCACGCAGCACGAACATCTCCTCGTCCCAGCGCGTGATGCCGGCGTCGGCGTCCCATTCCCAGATGCCGATGCCGGCCGCGCGGGTGGCCATCGCGCTGCGCTCGTTGGCCTCGCGCAGCGCCTCCAGCGCGAGCTCGCGCTCGGTGACGTCGATCACCACGCCGGTGGCGCGGTAGGGGCTGCCGCGCGGCTCGGCCCGCGTGCGCGACACGACGTGGCGCACCTGCCCGTGCACGTTGACGATGCGGTGCGCGAGTTCCAGCTGCGCCGTCGGCTGCTTGATCCATTCGAGGCCGACGTCGCGCACGCGCTCGCGGTCGTCCGGGTGCACGAAGCGTTCGAGCCAGGCCATGAAGCCGGGCGCGGCTTCGTCGGCAGGCAGGCCCGTCATCGCGCGCATCTGCGCGTTCCATTCGGCCGAGTCGTCGTCGCGCAGCACGCGCCAGACGCCGATGCCCGAGGCCGATGTCACGTCGTCGAGCCGGCGCGCGAGCTCGTCGACGCGCTGCACGCGCTCCATCTGCTCGGTGATGTCGAGCGCCACGCCGTTCAGGGCCACGGGCGCACCGAAGCCGTCGCGCTGCGTGACGCGGCGCGTGAAGATGTGGTGCCAGCGGCCGTCCTGGCCGAGGTAGCGCGCCTGCGCGTCCTCGGCGCGGTTGGACGTGAGCGCCCGCTGGTAGGTCGAAAGCACCTCAAGCAGGTCGTCGGGGTGGACGCGGGCGCGGATCTCGTCGATCGGGATGCCCTCGGGGCGCGCCTCCATGCCCATGACGACCGCGGCGCGGCCGTTCATGTACACGCGCTGCGTGACGAGGTCGTGCCGCCACATCGACACCTCGGCCAGCTCGGTGGCCAATTGCAGCTGGGCGGCGGCGTCGTCCATCGACGAGGCGAGCTTGAACGTCTCGGTGTCGTCCATCACGATGCCCACCACCTGCTCGGGCTGGCCGTCGGCGCCGGCGATCACCTCCCAGTGCGCCTGCACGCGCCGCAGGCCGCCGTCGGCGGTGAACAGGCGGTAGCGGTGCGAGTAGCTGCCCGCCTTCCTCATCGAGTCGTCCAGCACCTGGAACAGGCGGTCCTGCGGCACCGTGGCCTGCGCGAT
>DATCRO010000326.1:0-7520 GCA_036569025.1 Burkholderiaceae bacterium | reverse complement strand
CTACCTTGTCGCATACCAGGTTTCTAGCCCGAGGGTGCACCGTCTGAGCTCGTGGAGAGACGGCACGACCCAAAACCCAACCGGCCGCGTTCCCGAAGAAATGCTGCCACCCGAAAAGAGGAGCCCCATGAAGACGAAACTTACGCCCATTGCCGCCGCTGCCGCGCTCGCGCTGGCTGGCGCGGTCGCCCCGGCATTCGCGCAGACCGCCGATGCGCCGGCCCCCGCGGCCTCCGCCGCCGTGGCCGCCGCCCCGGCGCCCGCCGCGGCCAAGGACGATGTCCAACGAGTGGAAGTCACGGGCATCCGCGCCTCGCTGCAATCCGCCATCAACCAGAAGCGCATCGCCGAGACGCACGTCGACGTCATCTCCGCCGAAGACATCGGCAAGATGCCCGACAAGAACGTGGCCGACTCGCTGGCGCGCGTTCCGGGCGTGACCATCCTGAACAGCCCCACGGGTGGCTCCGGCGGCTTCGACGAACGCGACCGCGTGGGCCTGCGGGGCACCAACCCGAGCCTGACGCAGACGCTGCTGGACGGCCACGCGGTCGCCAATGGCGACTGGTTCGTGCTGGATCAGACCGGCGCGGGCGTGGGCCGCAGCGTCAGCTTCTCGCTGCTGCCGTCCGAGCTCGTGAGCCGCGTCGAGGTGCACAAGAACTCCGTCGCTTCCGACATCGAAGGCGGCACGGCCGGTTCGGTGAACATCGTCACCCGCAAGCCGCTCGAATTCTCCAAGCAGTTCACCCTGGAAGGCAGCCTCGGCGCCGTGTACGCCGACCTGCCGAAGAAGACCGATCCGCAGGCCAGCGTGCTGGTGGGCTGGCACAACGAGTCCAAGACGTTCGGCTTCCTGGTGCAAGGCTTCGACGAAAAGCGCCACCTGCGCCGCGACGGCGTCGAGACGTTCGCTCTCGACGGCACCAAGGCGTATCCGCCCGTCGATGCCACCACGAACGCGACGCTCGTGGCCGCAGGGGTTCCCGCAGGCACCAAGTTCGTCAACCTGATGGGCGAGGCCCTGTTCACGCAGGATCGCAACCGCAAGGGCGGGTCCATCAGCGTCGAACTCAAGCCGACCAGCACGATGGACTTCACGCTGTCGGGCTTCTCGTCCAAGATGGACGCGAACAACTACAACCGCAACTTCATGCTGGTGCCCTTCTGGTCGCTCGACGACTCGCGGCACGCGGGCAACCTGCCCACCATCAGCAACGTCAACGTCCAGAACGGCATCCTGACCTCGGTCGACTACACCTTCGCGGCCCCGACGGTCGTGGGCGTGTATGACCTGATCTCGCGCAAGGCGTCGGCTTCGACCAACTATCTGAACCTCGACGGTTCCTGGAACGTCACCAGCAGCCTGAAGCTGTCGGGCAACGGCGGCGTGTCCAACGGCGAAGGCCGCACGGGCTCGCAGGACGTCTGGGAAGGCGACGTCTATGGCACCGGCGGCAGCTACCAGCTCCACGGCAGCAACAACGCGCCCTCGTTCGGCATGACGCTGGCCCCCGTGCCTGCAGGCAAGGTCGGCACCGGCCCGACCGGCTCCTTCGCCACCGACTGGATCTTCGGCGACCAGGACGTGGACGTGAAGGACAAGGACACCTGGGGCCAGATCGATGCCGAGTACTCGCTCGACAGCGGCATGCTGCGCAGCCTGAAGTTCGGCCTGCGCGGCAACGAGCACAAGCGCTACACCGACGGCCCGATCATCGCCCAGGGCCCGAACTGGGGGACCGATCCGTTCGCCAATCCGATCCCCGCCTCCGACTTCACCCAGAGCTATCCGAGCAACTTCGGCAGCGGCCTGGGTGGCAGCTTCCCCTCGGGCGTGATGTTCCCGACGCCGGCCGCGCTGGCGGCGTACGACAACACCTATGCCGCGCGCCCGATTTCGCGCCGCATCGTGACGCACGAATACTCCGTGAAGGAGCAGAACCAGGCGGCCTACGTGCAGGGCAACCTCGAAGGCGAAGCCTGGAGCGGCAATGTCGGCGTGCGCGTCGTGAACACGAAGGAAACCTCGCTGATCTGGGCGCCCACCAGCGACACCTCCCTGCCAGGCTACGTCGACTCCGTTTGGGCCGCCGGCGCGATTCCCTACACCGGCTACTACCAGACCTACGACAAGCGCAGCTACACGGACGTGCTGCCCAGCGCCAGCATCCGCATCGACGTGACGCCGAAGGTCGTGGCCCGCTTCGCGCTGTCCAAGACGATGACCCGTCCTGACTACACGGCGCTGTCGTCGGCCCAGCTGCTGGGCAACTACTCCGACCCGACCGGCAAGTCCGTGGGCTCCGGCAGCACCGGCAACCCCGATCTCAATCCGGTGCGCTCGACCAACGTCGACGCCAACCTCGAGTACTACTTCGCGCCGCGCGCCTTCGTGTCGGTGGGTGCCTTCCACATGGAGATGTCCAGCTACATCACCGACGGCATCAAGACGGGGACCTACACGACCGATCTCGTGGGCGGCACGCCGGGCCAGACCGTCACGGCCCCGTTCGCCCTGAGCACGTCGGTCAACATGAAGGCCTCCGTCACGGGCATGGAGTTCGCGGTCGAGACGCCGATCTTCGAGAACTTCGGCGTCAGCGCGAACTACACGCTGGCCGATGCGCATGACGACACGGGCCACGTGCTCAAGGGCGCGGTCAAGAACTCGGGAACGGTGAGCGGCTACTACGAGAACGACATGTTCTCGGCCCGCATCAACTACAACTACAGCGGCGACAACTACCTGGGCCGCGACCGTGGCACCGACTACTTCCAGCGTGGTGTCGGCGTGGTGTCCGCCTCGCTGGGCCTGAAGTTCGGCCAGCACCTGTCCTTCAGCCTGGACGCCCAGAACCTGAACGACCCGATCCTGAAGTACTACGGCGACACCAAGGACGAGCCGCGCGCGATCTATCGCAACGGCCGCCAGTTCTACCTGAGCGCCCACTTCAAGTACTGATCGCCTGCGGCCCGCTTCGGCGGGTCTTCGCGACAACGCAAAGGACGGCGCCCGCGCCGTCCTTTTTTCCATCTCGACCCGATGCCGGGCTCGGCTATGCTCGAAGATCACGCCACGTTCAGCGATGCCACGATGACCGCGTCCCTTCCCTCCATGCCCGAGGTGCATGGCGTCGACCGCGCCAGGTTCGAGGCCGAGATCCTGCCTGGCAACGCACCCGTCGTCCTGCGTGGGGTGGCGAGCGGCTGGCCCGCGGTGGCCAAGGGCCACGCTTCGCCGCTGGCGCTGGCGCAATATCTCGCCACCAAGGACAACGGCCGGCCCGTGGACGCGCTCATGACGCGCCCCGAGGAGGGCGGCCGCCTCTTCTTCGACGCCACGATGACGGGCTTCAATTACGTGCACAGCAAGTTGCCGGTGTCGCACGTGCTCGAGCAGATCCTGCGTTACGCTCAGTTCGAGCGGGCGCCGGCGGTGGTGGTCCAGAGCGCGGCGATCGTCAACTGCATGCCGGAGCTCAAGCGCGACCACGTGCTGCCGCTGCTGGACGACAGCGTGGAGCCGCGTGCCTGGATCGGTACCGCGACCGTCACGCCGGCGCACTTCGACGAGTCGCACAACATCGCCGTGTGCGTGGCCGGACGCAGGCGCTTCACGCTGCTGCCGCCGGAGCAGGTCGCCAACCTTTACGTCGGACCGCTCGATCACGCGCCCGCCGGCCGGCCGATCTCCGTCGTGGATTTCCTCAAGCCCGATTTCGATCGCTTTCCGCGCTTCCGCGACGCGTTGGCCCACGCGCAGGTCGCCGAGCTGGAGCCCGGCGACGCCATCTACATGCCGCCGCTGTGGTGGCACCACGTGGAATCGCTGGCGCAGCTCAACATGCTCGTGAACTACTGGTGGGAGCCGCCGCCGTCGCCTGGCCTGGCCACCCTGATCTACGCGACCGCCGCGCTGCGCGCCCTGCCGCCGGCGCAGCGACATGCCTGGCGCCACCTCTTCGAGCACTACGTGTTCAATGCCGAGCCGGGCGACGCCGATCACATTCCACCCGACCGGCGCAGCGTGCTGGGCGACATGAGTCCCGAGGATCACGTGCGACTGCGCAAGTTCCTGAGCGAGCGGCTCGCCCGCGGATGAGCGCGCGCTGCCTGGCCGTCGGCGTTCCATGACCCATAACCTGCCACTCCCTCACATGCAGAGCCGTCGCACCGAGCCACCCGTCCAGCACGTCGTCGTCGTGGGCGGCGGCGCGGCGGGCTGGATGACCGCGTTGTTGTTGTCCACGTCGACGTTCGGCGCGCGCCTGAAGGTGACGGTGCTCGAGTCGCCGACGGCGGCCGACCTGGGCGTCGGCGAGGGCTCCACGCCCGGGTTGCGCGGCTTCTTCGACAGCCTGGACATCGACGAAGCGGAGTGGATGCCTGCCTGCAACGCGACGTACAAGACCGGTGTCGCGTTCGACGGCTGGAGCACGCGCCCGGGCCACGAGAACTGGTTCCACCCGTTCCCGTCGATGTTGGACACGCTCACGATGCCGACATTCCTGCGCAACGTGCACGCCCGGCTGGACGGCGCGGACGTCCACGCCCATCCCGACCGCTTCTTCGTCTCGCGGCGCGTGGCGATCGAAGGGCGCGCGCCGCGGCCCGTGCACGAGTTCCCGTTCGAGATCGGCTACGGCTACCACCTCGACCCCACCCTGCTGGGCGCGTTCTTGCGCGCCAAGGCGTTGCAGCGCGGCGTCGCGCACGTCGCGCGGCCCATGCGGTCGGCCACGCTCGACGAGCGCGGCGACATCCGCGCGCTCGAACTCGATGATGGCGACAGCCTCGCGGCCGACTTCTTCGTCGACTGCTCGGGTTCCGCGTCGCTGCTGATCGGCGAGGCGTTGAAGACGCCCTGGGTGTCATTCGCCGACGGCCTGGTCAACGACGCGGCCATCACGTTTTCCACGCCCCATGGCGACGGGCCGCTGATGTCGCAGACCGTGGCGACGGCCCTCGGGCATGGCTGGGCGTGGAAGATCCCGCTGGCCACGCACGGCGGCAGCGGCTACGTCTACAGCAGCGCGCACTTGTCCGCCGACGCTGCCGAGACCGAGCTGCGCGCACACCTGGGCCTGCTCGACGCCGACGTGCCCATGCGCCACCTGAAGATGCGCATGGGCCGGCACGCCCAGCACTGGAACCGCAACTGCGTGGCCATCGGCGCGGCGCAGGGCTTCATCGATCCGCTGGAAGCCACCGCGCTCCAGTCCGCACAGCGCGCCGCGGCGTCATTGGTGGACGTGCTCGAGCGCGGCGACGTCGGCGCGGGCGCGCGGGCCTCGTTCAACGACGGCCTCAATGCCCGCGCGGACGGCGAGCGCGACTTCGTCGTCACCCACTACAAGAGCAACTCGCGCGTCGACACCGACTACTGGCGTGCGAACGCGGCCAACGACGCGTTGTCGGAGCCCCTGCAACGGCTGCTTCACACGTGGCTCTCGGCCCAGCCCATCGAGCCCGGCATCGAGAACGGCAGCTTCGGCATCGGCCATGCCACGTTGTCGTGGTACTGCCTGCTCGCCGGAGTGGGTGTGTTCCCCGAGGTGCGGCAGACGGCCGCGAACAGGGCGGGCGCCGACCTCTCGGGCATCGACGACCTCGTGCGGCGCAGTACCTCCAACTTTCCCGACCACCGGGCCTGGCTGCGCGACATGCCGCCACACGCGGAACGCATCACCCTCCGGCGCCAGCCCGCGGACGCAGGGCGCCGCGCCACGCTCGGCGCGCTCTGACCCTCCACCCGACCCCTGACACTGGCAGCGGCATGACGGACACCCCCACGCTCTTCGGCACGATGGACACCTGCACGATCCCCAACGAGGACGTCGTCGCGCGCCCCCGTCCCGCGGGCGAACTGCCCGAGCCGCCGATCCGCCACGTGGCGGTGGTGGGTGGCGGCACCGCCGGCTGGATGACCGCGCTGCTGCTGGCCAACACGAAGTTCGGCGAGCGCCTCAAGGTGACGGTGCTGGAGTCGCCGCAGGTGGGCATCATCGGCGTCGGCGAAGGCTCAACGCCGTGGCTGCGCAAGTTCTTCGAGGCGCTGGACATCGAGGAGCGCGAATGGATGCCCGCGTGCAACGCCACGTACAAGAGCGGCATCACGTTCGAGGGCTGGTCCACTCGCCCCGGCTACGAGAGCTACTTCCACCCGTTCGCATCGATCCTGGACAACCTCACGATGCCGCAGTTCGTGCACAACGTGCACGCGCGCCTGAACGACGCCGATGTCCAGGCCCATCCCGACCGGTTCTTCATCTCCAACAAGGTCGCGCAGTCGGGCCGTGCGCCCCGGCCGCGGCGCAATTTCCCGTTCGACATCTGGTACGGCTACCACTTCGACTCCACGCTGCTCGGCGCATTCCTCGCCAAGAAGGCCGCCGAGCGCGGGATCACGCACGTGGCGCGCCACATGACGTCCGTCTCGCTCGACGAGCGCGGCGACATCCGCGCCCTCGAGCTCGAGGGCGGCGATACGCTGACCGCCGACTTCTTCGTCGACTGCACGGGCTTCGCCTCGCTGCTGATCGGCAAGGCGCTGCAGACGCCGTACGTCTCGTTCAAGGAGAACCTGTTCAACGACGCGGCCATTGCGATGCCCACGCCGTCGGACGGCGGGCCGCTGAGGTCGCAGACCATTTCCAGCGCGATGCGCCACGGCTGGGCGTGGAAGATCCCGCTGACCTCGCGCAACGGCAACGGCTACGTCTACAGCAGCGCGCACGTCTCGGCCGACGAGGCCGAGACCGAGCTGCGCACGCGCCTGGGGCTGCTCGACGCCGACGTCCCCGCGCGCCACCTGAAGATGCGCATCGGCCGCTACACGCGGCACTGGAACCACAACTGCGTGGCCGTCGGCCTGTCTCAGGGCTTCATCGAGCCGTTGGAGGCCACGGCACTTCTGTTCGTGCAGCGCACGGCGGGGTGGCTCGTCGAGGCGCTCGAGAAGGGCGAGCTCGACGAACCGGCGCGCGCGCACTTCAACGACAAGGTCAACGCGCAGTTCGAGGGCACGCGCGACTACATCGTCACCCACTACAAGACGAATACCCGCACCGATACGCCGTACTGGCGCGACAACGCCACCAACACCGCGCTGTCCGACCCGTTGCGCCTGCTGCTGGGCGCGTGGCTCGCAAGCAAGCCGATCGTGGGCGCCATCCGCCAGGGCCAAGTCGGCAGGGGCTATCCGACGCTGTCGTGGTACTGCCTGCTGGCGGGCGTCGGCCTGTTCCCGGAGGACGCCGACCTGCGCGCGCCGACTGCGCAGGAAGCGCAGTACGACCTGGACGGGCTCGACCATCTGCTCGAACGCAGCGTGCTCAACTTCCCCGACCATCGCGAATTCCTGGAAGACATCCCGGCGGCCGTGACGGAGAAGACATTCCAGGTCTATCAGTGGTGAGTCGAGCGCGGCGGCGCGCGATCGGCGCCGGGGCTTCGTCGGGCCGTCGCGATCGGCGTCCGGCGCTCCGGCCGCCTCGCGCCCAAGGCCCGGCCCGATC
>DATCRO010000325.1:0-2395 GCA_036569025.1 Burkholderiaceae bacterium | reverse complement strand
GCGCTGGAAGAGTATTTCCAGGTGCAGGGCCGCGAGTGGGAGCGCTTCGCCTGGATGAAGAGCCGCGTGGTCGCGCCGCGCGACATCGTGCTCGCAGGCCAGGCCCAGGCGCTGCGCGGCGCGGTGCTGCCCTTCGTGTTCCGCCGCTATCTCGACTACAGCGTGTTCGATTCGCTGCGCGTGCTGCACCGGCAGATCCGCGAGCAGTCGGCGCGCCGCAGCGCCGGCCGGCCAGAGCGTGCCAACGACGTGAAGCTCTCGCGCGGCGGCATCCGCGAGATCGAGTTCACCGTGCAGCTGCTGCAGGTGGTGCGCGGCGGGCAGTTCCCCGAGCTGCGCACGCGGCCCACGCTCGACGCGCTGCAGCGCCTGGCGCGCGCCAACCTCATGCCGCAGGAGACGGCCGACGCGCTGGCCGCGGCCTACGAGTTCCTGCGCCGCGTCGAGCACCGCATCCAGTACCTCGACGACCAGCAGACCCACGTGCTGCCGGTATCCGACGACGACCTGCGCTGGATCGCCCAGAGCATGGGCTACGCGAGCTGCTGCCCCTTCCTCGAGCAGCTCGACACGCACCGCGAGTTCGTCGCGCAGGAGTTCGACAAGCTGCTCGGCGGCGAGAAACCCTGCAACGGCAAGTGCAGCGGCAAGAAGGCCGCCGCCCCCGCCGACCTGGCCGACCTGCTCGGCGACCTGCCCCCCGTGTTCGCCGAGCGCATCCGCGACTGGTGCGAGCAGCCCCGCGTGCTGGCCCTGCGCGAGGAAACCCGCGCGCGCCTGCGCCAGCTGGTGCAGCGCACCGGCCAGTGGCTCAAGGAGCCCGACGGCGACGGCGCGGGCCAGACCCCGCGCCACGTCGACGCCGCCATGCGCTGGGCCGACTGGATCGAGCCGCTGATGCGCCGCGAGAGCTACCTGGCGCTCCTGGTCGAGCGCCCCGCCGTGCAGGAACGCCTGCTGCGCCTGCTGGGCGCGGCCAAGTGGCCCGCACGCTACCTGATGCAGCACCCCGGCGTGATCGACGAGCTCGCGAGCGACGAGATGCTCTCGGGCCGCTTCGTCGCCGCCGAGTTCGAGCGCGAGCTCGACGCGCGCCACGCATCGCTCACCCGCACCGGCGAGGCCGACGAGGAGCGGCTGCTGAACCTGCTGCGCCACGCGCACCACGCCGAGGTGTTCCGCACCCTGGCGCGCGACGTGGACGGCCGGCTCACCGTCGAGCAGGTGGCCGACGACCTCAGCGCGCTGGCCGACGCCACGCTGCGCGTGACCGCCCGCTGGTGCTGGCCGCACGTGCGCAACCGGCATCGCGAGGTGCCGCAGTTCGCGATCATCGGCTACGGCAAGCTCGGCGGTAAGGAGCTGGGCTACGGCAGCGACCTCGACATCGTGTTCGTCTACGACGACGACGACGAGCGCGCCGGCGAGGTCTATGCGGCCTACGTGCGCAAGCTCATCAACTGGCTCACGGTGAAGACCCGCGAGGGCGACCTGTTCGAGATCGACACCGCCCTGCGGCCCAACGGCAACTCCGGCCTGCTGACCACCAGCTTCGAGGCCTACGAGAAGTACCAGCTCGGCCGCGGCAGCAACACCGCGTGGACCTGGGAGCACCAAGCCATGACGCGCGCCCGCTTCGTGCTCGGCAGCGAGGACCACGGCGCCGAGCTGGGCGCGCGATTCGACCAGGTGCGCGAGGCCGTGCTCGTGGCGCCGCGCGACCGCGAGGCGCTGAAGGCCGAGATCATCGCGATGCGCAACAAGCTGCGCAGCGCGCGGCCGGTGAAGCCCGACCGCTTCGACGTGAAGCACAGCCCCGGCGGCATGGTCGATGCCGAGTTCGCGGTGCAGTTCCTGGTGCTGTCGTCTTCGGCCGACCATCCCGAGCTGATTCCGAACGTGGGCAACATCGCCCTCCTGCTGCGTGCCGAACTGGCCGGCCTGCTGCCCGAAGGCGTGGGCCGCAGCGCGGCGCGCGCCTATCGCGAGCTGCGCCGCGTGCAGCACCGCGCGCGCCTCAACGAGGAACCTACGCAGGTCACGCCGCCCGCGCTGGCGGCCGAGCGCGATGCCATGCTGGCGCTGTGGAAGGCCGTATTTGGCTGAGGGAGCCCGTTCCCCGGCCACCACCGCGCTGGCGGCGTGCGCGGTAGCCGTCGCCGTTCTTCTTGCGGGCTGCGCCAGCGGTCCGCGCAGCGGGGGCGGCGTGGCCGCCGGCCGCGACGGCCCCGGGACCAACATCCCGCCCGACCTCGCCAACGTGCCCGACGCCGAACCCCGCGTCGAGCCGATCCGCAGCCTGGGCGGCACCAGCAAGCCCTACACGGTGCTGGGCCGCGGCTATGTGCCGATCACCGACGACCGACCGTTCCGCGAATCGGGGCTGGCCTCGTGG
>DATCRO010000324.1:0-11389 GCA_036569025.1 Burkholderiaceae bacterium | reverse complement strand
GCCATGAGCGACGCCATGACCGTCACCCTGCACCCCGTCCACCTCGTCGGCGCCGGCCCCGGCGATCCCGAGCTGCTCACGCTGAAGGCGCTGCGCGTGCTGCGCCAGGCCACGGTGATCGTGGTCGACGACCTCGTCGGCGAGGCGGTGCTGGACGCGGCCCTGGCCGACGCCGTCGCGCCGCCGCGGGTCGTGCGCGTCGGCAAGCGCGGCGGCTGCGCGTCGACGCCGCAGGAGTTCATCGAGAAGCTGATGGTGCGCGAGGCGCTGGCGGGCGAACGCGTCGTGCGGCTCAAGGGCGGCGACCCGCTCGTCTTCGGCCGCGCCGGCGAGGAGATCGCCGCGCTGCAGGCGGCCGGCGTCGAGGTCGAGATCGTCAACGGCATCACCTCCGGCCTGGCCGCGGCGGGATCGGCGGGCATCGGCTGGACCGACCGCCGCGCCGGCGCGCAGGGGGTGCTGCTGGTCACCGGCCACGCGGGGCACGGCTGCGAGGAGCCCGACTGGGACGCCATCGCCCGCGTCGCGGCGAGCGGCGTGACGCTGGTCGTCTACATGGGCGTGGCGCGGGCCGAGGCCGTCGTCGGCCGCCTGCGCACCGCCTTGCCCGGCGACCTGCCGGTGGCCATCGTCCAACGTGCGAGTGCGGCCGACGAAGTGATCGCTCGCACGACGCTGGACGCGCTCGTCGACACGATCCGCAGCGAGCGGATCGGCAGCCCGGCGATCCTGGTGATCGGCCGGGTGGCCGGGTTGGCCGCGGAGCTTGCGCACCGCGCGAACGTCGTGACCGGCCATCGCGCGAAGCCCCGACGACCCTCATCATGCGCTTAGGCCCCGACGACCGTCATCCTGCGCGCAGCGAAGCGGAGTCGCAGGATCCACCCCGGCGAGGCGGTTTCATGGCCACCGTGGATCCTGCGACTGCGCGCAGGATGACACTTGGTGCGGGCGCGATGCGGCGGCGTTGCATCGCGCGCTGCGCCCGGCCGCTGGGCAGCACGAATTGGTTGATATGGCCCATCCCACGAACGTAGGGGAGGCGCTCTCCGCGCTTACACTTCCAGGCGTTCGGTGGGCCGCCAGGGGCGCCAAGCGGTAGAAAATCACGCCGCGGACGGTCAGACGTTACGACGGTGAACAAAAATCTCCGCCGGGCGTGAGGCATGTCCTGACCTTGTTGTTTTCCACCCATGCTCGGCGGCACGTCGCTGCCTAGAATCGAGGCAACGGGCGTCGGGCCCGGCATCGCGGGCCAGGAACCCGCCTTGGAACCATGAGCAAGACATACGTCGTTTCCGGGTGCGGGATGAAGTTCGACGCGGCGCTGTGGCCGGTGCCGGCCAACGTCGAGATCCACTTCTATTTCCAGTGCATGCGCGAGCCCCAGCTCTACAAGACGCGCACGATCCTGGACAAGCTGATGCTGGAAGTCGGCATGTTCCCCGACCGCGTCGCCGTGGCCGGCGACATGATCCCCAGCCATTTCGTCTGGGCGCACGCCGGCGAGCAGCCCGCCTCGGGCGTGTTCCGCCGCCAGTCCGGCCAGCTCGCGATGGATCTGGCCGACACCGACGCGTCGCGCCCGGTGGCCCTGAGCCATATCGTCAAGACGCTGAGCGCCGACCGCTCGCGCAGCACCACCGCCATCCACTGGATCGTCCGCGAGTCCGAGGACCTGGCCGAGCTGTCCGGCCTCGACTGCCAATATCCGGTGCGCCTGCGGGGCGGCGTCGCTGACGACGGCGACGAATCGCGCGAGATGCCGCTGTCCGGCCAGATGCCGCTGCGTCCCAGCCAGCGCATGCCGCTGTCGCCGATGGGCATGGGCCCGACCGAGGCCTGGCCGGGCGTCCGCCGCCGCTGAAAGCCTGGGGCGCCGCTTCAGGCGTCGTGCGCGTACACCACGAAGCCGTGGTGGCGCGCCACCTGGTCGTAGAGGCGCTGCGCCGTGGCGTTGTCCTGCCTGGTCTGCCAGTAGACGCGCTTCGCGCCCGCCTCGAGGGCCCGCGCATAGACTCCTTCGATCAGCGCCCGGCCCACGCCGCGGCCGCGCGCTTCGGGCGCGGTGAACAGGTCCTGCAGGTAGCACACGGGCTCGATGCGCGTGGTGCTGCGGTGGAACAGGAAATGCGCGATGCCCAGCAGGCGGCCGCCGCCCTCGGCCACCAGCCCGTGCACCGGCTCGTCGGCGTCGAACAGGCGCTGCCACAGCACCTCGGTGATCTCGGGCGCGAGCGCCGTCGTGCCCTCGCGACCGTAGAAGGCGTTGTAGCCGTCCCAGAGCGGCGCCCAGGCGGCGCGGTCGGCGGGGGCGATGGAGCGGATGGTCAGGTCGGTCATGCGGTCAGCGCACCATCGTCACCGGCGTGATCGCGCGGATGAAGAACGTGCTCTCCCAGTGCAGCCCGCGGCCGGGCAGGGGGCCCAAGGGCAGGTAGTCGATGTAGCGCGCGGCGGGCGCATCCGGCGCGAGCGCCTTGGGCGGCGCGAGGTACAGCGCGGCACCGGGGCGGGTCGCGAGGCGAGCCTCGAGGCTGCCGGGTGCGGCCGCGGGGATGGCGCGCGGCTGCAGCGTCTCGTAGTCGAGATAGCGGCCCTCCAGGCCGGTCAGGTGCGCCACGTGATAGCCGGCGCCCAAGTGCCGGTGCATCACCGTGCCGGCGAGCGGGGGCGCGTCGGGCCTCGGTGCGTCGTGCATGAGATGGATCGCATGGCCCCAGACGACGATGCGCCGGCCCGGCACCAGACGGTCGGCGATCCACGCGACGTTGTCGCCCATCGCCACGTCGCGGGCGTTGCCTCGGGGCGCCACCCAGAGCTGCGTCGCCTGGGCGCGCAGCCCCGCGACGACACGGCCCCACCAGCCGGCCGAGCCCACGCCCGCGCCCGGCGCGTCGCCGAGGGCTTCCAGCTCGCCGGCGAGCTGCGCGCCCAGGCGCTCGAACGCGGCGCGATCGGTTGGCGGCGGCGCGGTCGAACGCAACGCGGTCATCGCCGCGACCGTGGCCGCGAAGCCGGGCCAGTCGCGCGACTCCGTTGCGTGCGAGTGGTGCGCCACGAGGAAGCCGGCGAGCTCCGGCACGAGCCGCGACCGGCTCAGCACGCCCGACAGCTGGCTGTCCATGCCCACCAGCATGAGCGGGTGAGTCGTCGCGCGCGTCGAGTCGACGTAGCGCAGCAGCGCGCGGCCCTCGGCCGACTTCGAGTACATGTAGAAGATGTTGTCGGGCGCGAGGTCGTCGACGCGTCCCCCGGCCTGGCGCGCCTGCTCGATGCGTCCGACGTCGAAGAAGCCGCTCTCGATCACGAGCACGTCGAAGCCACGCCGCTCGTGCAGGTAGCGCAGCAGGCGCGTCTTCAGCACGAACTCCTCGTGGCCGCCGTGCGTCTGCTCGTCCAGCGCCACGACGCGCGCGGGGCCGACGGCGCGGCCGAACGGCGCGAGGTCGGCGAAGTCGTCGCCCGCGATGGCGTCGACGTGCACCGGCACGGCCTGCGCCGCGAGCGGGTCGGGCGCCCCATGAGCGAAGGTGGACAGCAGCAGGAGCGACAGCGCGCCGGCGCGCAGCGCCTTCATGGATGCGGGCAGTCCGGCTGGACGATCTGCGGGCAGACGCGGGCGCCGTTGCGCGTGACGCCCTTGCCGCCGGCGACGCGGTTGCTGTCGAAGCAGCCCTGCGATTGCATGTAGAGCCGCCATTTGTAGGCGCAACTTCCCGTGTCTGCCTGCGTCTTGGGCCGCGCGGTCTCGCGGGGTGGCGTCTCGGGCTCGTCGCTGCCGGCGTCGTCCTGCAGCCGGTCCTGCGTTTCGGACAGCCGCTGCTGCGCCCGCGCGGCGTCGTCCGGATCGACTTGGTCGTCGCGCACGCTGACCCGGGCCGCCGAGGCGCCGGAGGCCGGGCGGTCGCCGTAGTGGACGACGCCCTTGCTGTCCTTCCACTTGTAGACATCCACCGCATGCGCGCCGCCGGCCAGCGCGGCGGCGACGAGGGCCAGGGAGAGGGCAGACTTCATGGTGGCGGCGCTCCGGGCCGGCGAGACGCGATCCCCCATTGTGCCGCGCGCCGCGGCCTCAGGACGCGATCGCCTTGTCCACCAGCGCCTGCGCCTCGTCGAGCAGGCGCTTCAGGTGCGCCTCGCCCTCGAAGCTCTCGGCGTAGATCTTGTAGATCTCCTCGGTGCCCGATGGCCGCGCCGCGAACCAGCCGCTCCTGGAGCTCACGCGGATGCCGCCGATGGCCGCGCCGTTGCCCGGCGCCTTCGCGATGACCTCGGTGATCGGCTCGCCGGCGATCTCCTTGCTCGTGATCGCCTCGGGCGACAGCGCGGACAGCCGCTTCTTCTGCTGCGCGTCGGCCGGCGCCTCGACGCGGTCGGACACCGGTTTGCCCAGTTTCCTGGTCATCTCGTCGTAGGCCGCGCCCGGGTCGCGGCCCGTCCTGGCGGTGATCTCCGCGGCCAGCAGCGCGGCGGTGATGCCGTCCTTGTCGGTCGTCCACGCGGTGCCGTCGCGGCGCAGGAACGCGGCGCCCGCGCTCTCCTCGCCGCCGAAGCCGAAGCTGCCGTCGGCCAGGCCCGCGGCGAACCACTTGAAGCCGACGGGCACCTCCACCATGCGGCGCTGCAGCCGCTGCGCGACGAGGTCGATCATGCGCGAGGACACCACCGTCTTGCCGATCGCCGCCTGCGCGCCCCACTGCGGGCGGTTGCGGTACAGGTAGTCGATGGCCACGGCCAGGTAGCTGTTGGGCTGCATCAGGCCGGCGCTGCGCGTGACGATGCCGTGGCGGTCGTGGTCGGTGTCGCAGGCGAACGCGACGTCGAACTGGCTCTTGAGGTCGACCAGGCGCGCCATCGCGTACGGCGAGGACGGATCCATGCGGATCTTGCCGTCCCAGTCCATGCTCATGAACGAGAAGGTCGGGTCGACCACGTCGCTGACCACCGTCAGGTCGAGCCGGTATTGGTCGGCGATGCGGCTCCAGTAGTGCACGCCGGCGCCGCCCAGCGGATCGACGCCGAGGCGGACGCGCGCGTCGCGGATCGCGGCCATGTCGATGACGTTGCCCAGGTCGGCCACGTACCAGCCCAGGTAGTCGCGCCGGTGCGTGGTGGGCGCGGCGAGCGCCTTCGCGTACGTCGTCCGCTTGACGCCCGCCAGGTCCTTTTCCAGATAGGCGTTGGCCGCGGCCTGGATGGCCTTGGTGATGTCGTCGGCCGCCGGGCCGCCGTTGGTCGGGTTGTACTTGAACCCGCCGTTGTCGGGCGGGTTGTGCGACGGCGTCACCACGATGCCGTCGGCCAGCCGCGACGTGCGCTCGCGGTTGTGCGTGAGGATCGCGTGCGAGATGGCCGGCGTGGGCGTGTACTCGTCGTTCATCGCCAGCATCGTGTCGACGCCGTTGGCTGCCAGCACCTCGAGCGCGCTGCGCAGCGCAGGCTCGGACAAGGCATGCGTGTCGATGCCGATGAACAGCGGGCCGGCGATGCCTTGCGCCGCGCGGTGGTCGCAGATCGCCTGCGTGATCGCCAGAACGTGGCGCTCGTTGAACGAGCCGTCGAACGCGTTGCCGCGATGGCCCGAGGTGCCGAACGCCACGCGCTGCGCGGGTTCGGCCGGATCGGGCACGACGGTGTAGTACGCGCTGATCAGCTTGGGGATGTCGACGAGCGACGAGCGCGGGGCCGGCTTGCCGGCGAGGGGCGAGATGATCTGGGCCATGGGGTCGGATTATTCAGGCAAGGCGCCGTTGCGGCGTTCGCGATAGCGGCGGATGAGAGCGTTGGTGGAGCTGTCGTGCGCGAGCTCCGGATCGTGCGGGCTCTGCAGCTCGGGGATGACCTTGGCGGCGAGCTGCTTGCCCAGCTCCACGCCCCACTGGTCGAACGAGTCGATGTCCCAGATCGCGCCCTGCGTGAACACGCTGTGCTCGTAGAGTGCCACCAGCTTGCCCAGCGTCTCGGGCGTGAGCGCGTCGGCCAGGATCGTGTTGCTGGGCCGGTTGCCCTCGAACACGCGGTGCGGCACCAGTTCCGGCGCGACGCCCTCGGCCTCGACCTGCCTGGCAGTCTTGCCGAACGCCAGCGCCTCGGCCTGCGCGATGAGGTTGGCGATGAGCAGGTCGTGCTGTCCGCCGATCGGCGCCAGCGCGGTGCAGAAGCCGATGAAGTCGCACGGCACGATGCGCGTGCCCTGGTGGATCAGCTGGTAGAACGAGTGCTGGCCGTTGGTGCCGGGCTCGCCCCAGACGACGGGCGAGGTGTCGGCTTTCACCGCATCGCCCTGCAGCGTGACGTGCTTGCCGTTGCTCTCCATCGTCAGCTGCTGCAGGTAGGCCGGGAAGCGCTTGAGGTACTGCTCGTAGGGCAGCACGGCCAGCGTGGAGAAGCCCAGGAAGTCGTTGTTCCAGATCGACAGCAGGCCCATCAGCGCCGGCAGGTTCTGCGCGAGCGGCGCGCTGCGGAAGTGCTCGTCCATCTCGTGGAAGCCGTGCAGCATCGCGCGGAAGTGGTCCGCGCCGATCGCGATCATCGTCGACAGGCCGATCGCCGAGTCCATCGAGTAGCGCCCGCCGACCCAGTCCTCGAAGCCGAACATGTTGTCCGGCGCGATGCCGAACCTGCCGACGCCTTCCGCGTTGGTGGAGACGGCGACGAAGTGCCGCGCCACCGCGTCCTCGCTGCCCAGCTGCGCGACCAGCGAGTCGCGCGCGGCCCGCGCGTTGGTCATGGTCTCCAGGGTCGTGAACGTCTTGGACGACACGATGAACAGCGTGCACGCCGGATCGAGCCCGCGCGTGGCCTCGACGAGGTCGGTGGAGTCGACGTTGGAGACGAAGCGCATGTCCAGGTCGCGCTGGCTGTAGTGGCGCAGCGCCTCGTACGCCATCACCGGGCCGAGGTCGGAGCCGCCGATGCCGATGTTGATCACGTGGCGGATGCGCTGGCCCGTGAAGCCGCGCCAGGTGCCGTCGCGCACCTGCCCGGCGAAGACGGCCATGCGGTCGAGCACTTCGTGCACGCCCGGCACGACGTCGACGCCATCGACCAGGATGCGCTGGCCGCGCGGCGCGCGCAGCGCCACGTGCAGCACGGCGCGGTGCTCGGTCGTGTTGATGCGCTCGCCGGAGAACATCGCGGCGATCTTTTTCTCCAGGCCGCAATCGTGCGCGAGCTCGACGAGCAGCTTCATCGTCTTGTCGGTGACGCGGTTCTTCGAGTAGTCCAGGTACAGGCCCGCCGCCTCCAGCGTCAGCCGCGTGCCGCGCCCGTCGTCCTCGTCGAACAGCTCGCGCAGGTGCCTGCGCGAGACCTTGGCGCAGTGATCCTGCAGCGCCTTCCAGGTCTCGCGCTGGGTGAGGGACTCGCTCATCACGCCGCCTTCTTCCGATGCTCGCCGCAGCCGGGCTCGGGCTGCGGCGCCTTCCAGCAACCGTTGCCCGCGATCAGCGCCTCGGCTTCCTTCGGCCCCCACGTGCCGCGCTCGTACGCGACGACCTTCGGATGGTGGACGAGCACGTCGTCGACCGCCTTCCACGCGGCCTCGACCGCCTCGGGGCTGGTGAACAGCGAGCCGTCGCCGGCCATCGCGTCGCCCAGCAGGCGGTCGTACGGCGCCTCCTCTCCGGCAAGGTCGTCGCACGCGTACAGCTCGCGCTGGGTGCCGACGAACTTCTTGCCGACGTCCTTGACGCGCACTGCCAGCGCGATCGACGAGGACGGCTGCAGGCGGAAGCGCAGGTAGTTGGGGCGATCGCCGGCATCCTCGAACAGCACCTGCGCGGGCGGCTTGAACTGGATCTGCACCTCGACGGCCGTGGTCGGCAGCTCCTTGCCTGCACGCAGGAAGAACGGCACGTCCTGCCAGCGCGGGGTGTCGACGAACAGGCGCAGGGCGACGAAGGTCTCGACGTCGGAGTCGGGCGCCACGTCCTTTTCCTGGCGGTAGCCGTCGTACTGGCCGCGCACGACGTCCTCGGGCCTGATCGGGCGCATGGCCTTGAACACGTCGGCCTTGGCGGCCTGCAGGTCGGCGAAGGCGCGCGACTTGGGCGGCTCCATCGCGAGCAGCGCGACGATCTGGAACAGGTGGTTCTCGACGACGTCGCGCAGCGCGCCGGCCGATTCGTAGAACGCGCCGCGCTCCTCGACGCCGAAGTCCTCGGACATCGTCATCTGCACGCTGGTGACGTGATCGCGGCACCACAGCGGCTCGAGGAACGAGTTGGCGAAGCGGAAGTACAGGAGGTTCATGATCGCCTCCTTGCCCAGGTAGTGGTCGATGCGGAAGATCGCGTCCTCCGGGAACACCGAGTGCGCCACCGCGTCGAGCTCCTTCGCGGACGCGAGGTCGCGTCCGAACGGCTTCTCGACGATCAGCCGGGCGTCCTTGGCCAGTCCCGCCGCGCCCAGGCTCCTGATGACGGTCTCGAACAGCGACGGCGGGACCGCAAGGTAGTGCGCGGGGCGCTTGCTGCCTTGCAGCGCCTGCTTCAGCGCATCGAAGGTCTCGCGCTTGTTGTAGTCGCCGCCGACATAGCGGATCGCGTGCACCAGCTTGTCGAACGCGGGGCCGTCGTCGATGCCGCCGCCATGCTGCTCGATCGACTCGCGCACCCGCTCGTGGACCTCGTCGTCGGACTGCGCCCGTCCCGCGACCCCGACTACCCGGGGCACCAGTTCGCCGCGCTTGCTCATCGCATACAGCGCGGGAAAGATCTTCTTGTTCGCGAGGTCGCCGGTGAATCCGAACAGGACAAGGGCGTCAGACATGTCGGCCCCTCGTCCGCCGGGTACGTCGGCCGATCCCCCCAGGGGATGCGGGCCGGCTTGGGAGCGGCCCGGCGCTCGGCCCGCGGAAGAGGAGGCGTTGTCCGCGTTCATGGAGAGTCAGGCCTTTTTCTCCGCGTGCCCACCGAACTCGGCGCGCATCGCGGACAGGATCTGGTTGGCGAAGGTGGCCTCGCCGCGCGACGAGAAGCGGTCGTACAGCGCGGCGCTGAGCACGTGGGTGGGCACGCCCTCGTCGATGGCGGCCTGGATCGTCCAGCGGCCCTCGCCCGAGTCGGACACGCGGCCGCCGAACTTCGAGAGCTGCGGGTCGGCGACGAGCGCCTTGGCGGTGAGATCGAGCAGCCACGAGCCGACGACGCTGCCGCGCCGCCACACCTCGGCCACCTGGGGCACGTCGATGTCGAACTGGTAGTACTGCGGGTCGCGCATGGGCGCCGTCTCGGCGTCCTTGGCGTGGTCCTGCTTGCCGACGTTGGCGTGGCGCAGGATGTTGAAGCCCTCGGCGAACGCGGCCATCATCCCGTACTCGATGCCGTTGTGCACCATCTTGACGAAGTGGCCGGCGCCGTTCGGACCGCAGTGCAGGAAGCCCTGTTCCGCGTTCGTGGGCTCGCCGGTGCGGCCGACGGTGCGCTCGGCAGCGTCGACGCCGGGGGCCAGTGCGCTGAAGATGGGCGTCAGGTGGTCGAAGATGTCCTGCTCGGCGCCCACCATCAGGCAGTAGCCGCGGTCGGCGCCCGCAATGCCGCCGCTGGTGCCGCAGTCGACGTAGTGCAGGCCCTTTTCCTTCAGGCGCGCCGCGCGGTCGATGTCGTCGCGGTACCAGGAGTTGCCGCCGTCGATGAGGATGTCGCCGGGCTCCAGGTGCGCGACGAGGTCGTCGATCACATGGTCGACGACGGCGGCCGGCACCATCATCCAGACCGCGCGCGGCCTGGCCATCTTCGCGGCCATCTCCGCCAGGGTCGCCGCGCCGGTGGCGCCCGCGGACACCATCCTGGCCACGGCATCGGGATCGGGGTCCTGCACCACGCATTCGTGGCCCTGGCTCATCAGGCGGCGCGCCATGTTCGCACCCATCCGTCCCAGTCCGATCATTCCGAGTTGCACGTTGTTCTTTCGAAGTTGAGTGGCGTCATCATCGCGCACGGATGAGTCGACGCGAACGGGGGCGATCCGGACGGGCGGCAAGCGCCATGCCCAATGGCCGAGCTCGCAAGCCCGCCGACAGCCTGCGCGACGGGTGCGCGATTTGCCGCAAGGCCGGGCTGGCGCCTCTTCGCGGGAACATGGGCTTTGGCCGCGACGCACACTGGCGCGAACCGGGAGCAGCGACGATGAACGAACAGACCTTGAAGGCCACCGCCGCGGCGATGACCGCCGACGGCAAGGGCCTGCTGGCGATGGACGAGAGCAATCCCACCGCGGACAAGCGCTTCGCCGCGCTGGGCATCCCGCAGACGCCCGAGATGCGCCGCGCCTACCGCGACATGATCGTCACCGCGCCGGGCCTGTCGGATGCGATCTCCGGCGCGATCCTGTACGACGAGACGATCCGCTCCACGACCTTCACCGACACGCCGTTCGCCCAGGCGCTCGAAAAGGCGGGCATCATCCCCGGCATCAAGGTGGACGGGGGCACCAGGCCGCTCGCGCTGCACGACGGCGAGGTCATCACCGAGGGTCTGGACGGCCTGCGCGACCGGCTCGCGGCCTACGCGAAGATGGGCGCGCGCTTCGCCAAGTGGCGCGCGGTCATCACGATCGACGATGCCAGGAACGCCCCTTCACGCGGCTGCATCGAGGCCAACGCGCACGCGCTCGCCCGCTACGCGGCGCTGTGCCAGGAGGCCGGCATCGTGCCCATCGTCGAGCCCGAGGTGCTGATGGACGGCGGGCACACGCTCGCGCGCTGCGCCGAGGTCACCGAGCGCACGCTGCACATCGTGTTCGATGCGCTGCGCACCCAGCGCGTGCTGCTGGAGGGCATGGTGCTCAAGCCCAACATGGTCGTGCCGGGGCTGAAATGCCCGCAGCAGGCGAGCGTCGACGATGTCGCGGACGCCACGGTCGAGGTCTTCCGCCGCGTGGTGCCGGCGGCCGTCGGCGGCGTCGCGTTCCTGTCGGGCGGGCAGTCGGCGCAGGACGCGTCGGCGCGCCTGAACGCGATGCACGTCCGCCATGTCGACCTGCCGTGGCCGCTGGCGTTCTCGTTCGCCCGCGCGATCCAGGATCCCGCGATGAAGGCGTGGGCCGGGAGGAAGGAGAACGTCGGCGCGGCGCAGAAGGCGCTGGTCGAGCGGGCGCGGCTGAACCGGCTGGCGCGGCGCGGGGAGTACACGGTGGCGATGGAGACGCCGCGCTAGCTGACATCGTCAGTCCGCCCAAGGTACCAAGAGCCGTCATCCTGCGCGAAGTCGCAGGATCCACGCCTCGTGAAGGAAGCGTTCTCGCCGGGGTGGGGTGATCCCGCGACTTCGCGCAGGATGACAGGCTATGGGGCTGACGACGCGGGCTCGGCGCTCACGGAAACCCCGGCCGCCCCGCGGGCGCTCCCAGCTGCACCCGCATCGACGCCTGCGGCGTGAAGCTC
>DATCRO010000323.1:0-5391 GCA_036569025.1 Burkholderiaceae bacterium | reverse complement strand
GGCCGCGATTCTCGCGCCTGCCGTGTTGTTTCCATGCGAGCCGAACGGGCGGATTCGAACGATTCAGCACAGGCGCGTACATGCCGATACCCACCTGGTCTGCCAGTTGCCTGACAATATCGCCTGCCGCCCACGGCGGTCTTTCTCCATAACGTCCTGCGCCGCGAAACTCGCAGGACTTGCAGTCCAACATGCGCCTCATTGCCCGTTTTGTCGTCCTGATGGTTGCCGTCTTCGGCGTGAGCCTGGCCTTCGCCTGGGCCTGGGACAAGTCCGACAAGCCGCACGACGCCACCGCCGCTGCGCACGCCGCCCCCTGAGCGGCGCCCGTCCCCTGAAAACGTCGCGATGACCCGCGATGCCGTCCACCTGCCGCCGCCTTCGGGCGGCTTTCGTCTTGGCGACTTCGACTTCGAGCTGCCCGACGAGCTGATCGCGCAGCATCCGGCCGCCGAGCGCACCGGCTCGCGGCTGCTCGATGGCACGGCCACCCCGTTCGTCGACCGCGTCTTCCGCGAATTCCCCGGGCTGCTGCGGGCCGGCGACCTGCTCGTCTTCAACGACACCCGCGTCATCAAGGCCCGGCTGTTCGGCACGAAGGCGACGGGCGGCGGCGTCGAGGTGCTGGTCGAGCGCGTGCTGCCGCCGGGCGAGGCCTGGGCGCACATCCGCGCCAGCAAGTCGCCACGGGCGGGCACCACGCTGACCTTCGGCGACGCCGCGGCGGGCACGGCGTTCGGGGTCGAGGTGCTGGGCCGCTGCGGCCCGGACGACTCGATGTTCCACTTGCGCTTCCCCGGCGACGTCTTCGCGCTGCTCGAGCGGCACGGCCACGTGCCCCTGCCGCCCTACATCGCGCACGCCGACGAGGCCGACGACGTCCGCCGCTACCAGACGGTGTTCGCCGACCGCCCCGGCGCGGTCGCGGCGCCGACCGCCGCGCTTCATTTCGACGAGGCGCTGCTGGAGCAGATCGCCGTCCGCGGCGTGCACTCCGCGCGCGTCACGCTGCACGTCGCCGCCGGCACCTTCCAGCCGGTGCGCAGCGAGGACCTGGGCGAGCACAAGATGCACACCGAGTGGTTCGACGTGCCGCAGGTCACTGTCGACGCCGTGCTGCGCACCCGGGCCGCCGGCGGACGCGTGGTCGCGATCGGCACGACCACCGTGCGCGCGCTCGAATCCGCGGCGGTCGCCGCCGAGCAGGCTGGCCACCCGGGCACCCTGCGGGCCGGGGCCGACGAGACGCGCATCTTCATCACGCCGGGTTACCGCTTCCGGGTCGTCGACCGGCTGGTCACCAATTTCCATCTGCCCAAGAGCACGCTGATGATGCTGGTGAGCGCGTTCTCGGGCATGGAGCGGATCCGCGCGCTGTACGCCCACGCGATCTCGCAGCGCTACCGTTTCTTCAGCTATGGCGACGCGATGCTGCTCGATCGCATCGACGGTTGAGCGCGCACGGCGGGGCTGGCCGCGGGAGTGACCCGCCATCCGCCGGCTGGGCGCTGCGCGGTCACGCGGGTGACGCCACGGGCTGACCCGCCTGCGCCTCAGCAGCTCTCGCACCCGGCCGACGCCAGCCACGGGTCGCGCTGGTTCTGGCCGAAGGTGGCCACCAGGAAATCGACGAACGCGCGCGTGCGCATGGGCACGTGCTTGCGCGTGGGCATCGCGGCGAACAGCGTCACCGTCTGCATGTGCCACTGCGGCAGCACGCGCTCCAGCGCCTGTTCGAGCAGCGCGTCCTCGGCCATGAAGGACGGCAGGCCGGCGATGCCCAGGCCGGCCAGCGCGGCCGCGTAGAGCGTGTCGCTGTGCGTCGTCATCAGCGGCGGCAGCTTGCGCAGCTCGACCACGGCCGGGTCGCCGCCGCCCCACGCGGGCCGGAACGTCAGCTCGCGCTGCTCGCTCGCGGGGATCGGCATCAGCGTGTCGTGCTCGGCCAGATCGCGTGGATGCTTCGGGCGGCCGTGCTGGTCGAGGTATTCCGGCGTCGCGCACAGCACGACCTCCGCCGTCGCGATGCGCCGCGCGATGAACGCGCCTTCGATCGGCCGCGCGCGTTGAACGATGATCGTGACGTCGTGGTTCTCGTCGGGCGCCTCGACGGAGGGGCTGACGGTGAGGTCCAGCGTCACCTTCGGGTGCAGCGTCCGGAAGCGCGGCAGGTGCTTGGCCAGCTGGTGCACGGTGAAGCCGGGCGGGCTCAGCACGCTCAGGCGCCCGCGCGCCTCGGCGGCGGCCAGGCCTGCGACGGCCTCGGCGTCGTCCACCTCGCTGAGGATGCTGCGCACGCGCTCGAGGTACTCCTCGCCGACGTCGGTCAGCGCCAGGCGGCGCGTGGTGCGGTTGATCAGTCGCGCACCGAGATGCTCCTCGAGCTCCGCCACCAGCCGCGTGGCCACGGCCGGCGCGATGTCCATCGCCACGGCGGCCTTGGCGAAGCCGCCGGCATCGATGACGCGGGAGAACACCCGCATGGCGCGCAGTTGATCCATTTAATTCTTCCTGAATCGGGAATAAACAATTCTATGGCGTCTTCTTTATCCACAAAGATCGGCGGAATACAGTGAAGCCATCGATGAAGCGCAGACATACACCACTTCACCGAGGCCCGGCCGGAAGCCCCGCAAGGCAAGCCGCCGGACATCCTCAAACCGTGTAGACAAGAAAGTTCATCATGCAAGTCCGTCAAGTCGTCGCCGCCGCCCTCCTCGCCGTCACCGCCGTGGGCGCCATGTCGCAGGAACTCGACCCGAGCGAAACGCTGCAGGCCAGGAACATCGCAGCGGCGCAGGCCGCCACCGCCGCCCGCACCCGCAATTCCGTCGTTGCCGAGACGCACAACCTGAGGGCCGACGGGCAGCTGAGCGCCGTCGGCGAGCGCGCCGATGCGCCCGTGGTCGCCGCGGTGCCGGATGCGCAGGCGGGCCGCACGCGCGCCGACGTCAAGGCTGAACTGGCCCAATGGCGCCAGTCGCACAAGCTGGTGACCGGCGAACGCGGCTGATCGCCGCCGCGGACGCCGCGCGCGTCCGCCCGATGAGGAATGCCCGACGGGCGGTGCGAGCCGAAACGCACCGCCCGTTCTCCTTGCCCGGGCGACAATGCGGGGATGTTGAAATTCGAGATCCTGGGCACCGAGGCCCAAGCCCGCCGCGGCCGCCTGACGCTCAACCACGGCGTCGTCGAGACCCCCGTCTTCATGCCGGTGGGCACCTATGGCACCGTCAAGGGCGTGCTGCCGCGCTCGCTCGAGGAGATGGGCGCGCAGATCATCCTGGGCAACACCTTCCACCTGTGGATGCGGCCCGGCCTCGACGTGATGGCGCAGTTCGGCGGCCTGCACAGGTTCGAGGGCTGGAAGGCGCCGATCCTGACCGACTCCGGCGGCTTCCAGGTGTGGTCGCTCGGCGAGATGCGCAAGATCTCGGAGGAAGGCGTGCGCTTCGCCTCGCCCGTCAACGGCGACAAGCTGTTCCTCACGCCCGAGATCAGCATGCAGATCCAGACGGTGCTGAACTCCGACATCGTCATGCAGTTCGACGAATGCACGCCGTACGAGACCAAGGGCGTGCTGACCACCGAGCGCGAGGCGCGGCTGTCGATGGAGCTGTCGCTGCGCTGGGCCGCGCGCTGCCGCGACGAGTTCGCGCGGCTGGAGAACCCCAACGCGCTGTTCGGCATCGTGCAGGGCGGCATGTTCGAGTCGCTGCGCGAGTTCTCGCTCGATGCGCTCGTGGCGATGGACTTCCCCGGCTACGCCATCGGCGGCGTGTCCGTGGGCGAGCCCAAGGAGGACATGCAGCGCCTGGTGGCGCACACGCCCCACCGCCTGCCCGCGCACAAGCCACGCTACCTGATGGGCGTGGGCACGCCGGAGGATCTCGTCCACGGCGTGGCGCACGGCGTGGACATGTTCGACTGCGTCATGCCCACGCGCAACGCGCGCAACGGCCACCTGTTCACGCGCTTCGGCGACCTGAAGGTGCGCAACGCGCGCCACAAGGCCGACGAGTCGCCGGTGGACGCCACCTGCAGCTGCTACACCTGCGGCCATTTCAGCCGCGCCTACCTGCACCACCTCGATCGTTGCGGCGAGATGCTGGGCCCGATGCTCAACACCATCCACAACCTGCACTACTACCTGAACCTGATGCGCGAGGTCCGCGCGTCGCTCGACGAAGGCCGCTTCGCCGAGTTCCGGGTGCAGTTCGCACGCGATCGCGCGCGCGGCATCTAGGGTCCGCAGGCCCCGGCAACGACAAGGGCGGCCGAAGCCGGCCCGCCCGTGCCTCGAACGACGCGTCCTATTGCGTCTGCGTCGCCGACGTGATCACGATGTTGGGGATCGGAACGCACGAGCCGTCGCTGATGCCAGTCAGTGCGGTGCAGTGCGGCGCCGCGACGATCGCCTGCACCAGCGACGCGCTGGCGGTCACGTCGCCGAAGACGGCGTAGCCCGGGGACGCCTGCGATGCGTCGAGGAAGCTCGAGTTGTCGACCAGGTTGATGAAGAACTGCGAGGTCGCCGAGGCCGGAGCGCTCGTGCGCGCCATGGCCGCCGTCCACTGCACGTTGCTGCCGCCGGTCACCTCCAGCGGGATGGGCGCGTAGGTCGCGGTCTTGGGCGTGCCCAGGGTGCCCGACGTGGCCGACGTGTAGCCGCCGGCCTGCACGACGAAGTTGGGCACGACGCGGTGGAAGATGGTGCCCGCGTAGAAGCCCGAGTTCACGTAGGCAAGGAAGTTGTCGACCGTGGTCGGCGCCTTGTCGCCGCGCAGCGTGAAGACGAGGTCGCCGCTGACGCCGTCGCCGGAGACCGCCATCGTCACGATCGGCACCGGCACCGTGAGCGTTGCCGAGCCCAGGGCTTCGCCGAACGCCCCCTTGACCGTGAACGAGCTGTTGAAGGCGCCCGACGCGGTGCAGGTGTAGTACGCGGTGGTCGCGGAGCTGGCGTTGGGCGCCGTGGTCGACAGCGTGAGGCCCTTGCAACCCGGGGCGGTCACCGAGATGCCGGCGTCCAGGTTCGCGCCGGTCAGCGTCAGCAGCACCGGTGCGCCGTAGCGCGTCGCGCTGACGCTGCTGCTGGTCACCGACGGCGCGGGGATGGCGAAGGTGGCGGTGGACAGCGCCGTCCCGGCCGCGGACGACACCACGATGCTGCCCGTGTAGTCGGTCGTCGTGCATTGGTACAGCGCGGTCGTCGACGTGCTCGCCGCCGATCGGACGATGTTGGTGCAGGTGCTCGAAGTGACGTCGAGGGTCGAGTCCAGGCCGGTGCCAGTGACGGTCAGCACGGCAGGACCGCCGGCGGTGCTGGTGGTGACGTTCGTGCTCGTGACGGTGAGCGGCGTCGGCGCCGGCGTCGGGGCGGGCGGCGGG
>DATCRO010000322.1:0-7690 GCA_036569025.1 Burkholderiaceae bacterium | reverse complement strand
TGCTGCGGGCAGATGAAGTGGATGTGGGTGTCGATCGCTCCTGCCGTCACGATCAGGCCCTCGGCTGCGATGATCTCGGTGCCTGGGCCGATCACGATGTCCACGCCGGGCTGGACGTCCGGGTTGCCGGCCTTGCCGATGCCGGCAATCAATCCGTTCTTGATCGCGACGTCGGCCTTCACGATGCCCCAGTGGTCGACGATCAGCGCGTTGGTGATCACGCAGTCCACCGCCTCTGCCGGCCCCGGCCCGTTGATCGCCTGGCCCTGGCCCATGCCGTCGCGGATCGTCTTGCCGCCGCCGAACTTGACCTCCTCGCCGTAGCCGCCGGCGGCCAGCGTGCAGTCGCGCTCGACCTCGATCACGAGGTTCGTGTCGGCCAGCCGCACGCGGTCGCCGACGGTGGGGCCGAACATCTCGGCGTAGGCACGGCGGCCGATCGTTGGCATCAGAGTTGTCCTTGGACCAGGCCGCGGAAGCCGAAGACGGTGCGTGCGCCGGCGAGTTCCACGAGCGTGATGGTGCGTTGTTGGCCCGGCTCGAAACGCACGGCGGTGCCCGAGGCGATGTCCAGGCGCATCCCGCGTGCGGCCGCGCGGTCGAAGCGCAGGGCGGCATTCGTCTCGGCGAAGTGATAGTGGGAGCCGACCTGGATCGGGCGGTCGCCGGCGTTCTCCACCACCAGCGTCGTGCGCCGGCGGCCCGGGTTGAGCTCGAGATCGGGGCCGTCGACGATCAGCTCGCCGGGATGGACCGGGCTGGCCATCAGGCGCCTGCACCCAGCAGCACGAGGCCGAACATCGCGAGGCCCGCGCCGGCGATGCGAGTCCACCAGGCGCTGCGCCCGCGCAAGGCGAGGCCGATCGCGATGCCGGCCAGGTGCAGCAGCGCCGTCGCGAGCACCATCCCTGCGAGCGCCGGACCAGCGCCCAGTTCCACGCCGTGCGACGCCCCGTGGAAGAACGCGAAGCCGCCGACGACCGCCGCGGCCGCCGCCGCCGGGAGCGCGGCACGCGCGGCCAGCAGCAGGCCGATCACCAGCAGCGATGCGGCGATCATCGGTTCCGCGCCAGCCACGGCCAAGCCATTCGATGTGGCCAGCGCGCCCGCGAGCAGGCAGGCGACGAACGCGGCCGGCGCGATCCAGGCTCGCCGCAACGAACGGGCGCTCCAGAGGCCGACCGCGAGCATCGCACCCAGGTGGTCGAGGCCGGTGAACGGATGCGCGAAGCCGTCGATGAAGCCATGCGACCGGGCGGCGTGTTCGGCCAGGGAGCCGGGATGCGCCATGGCGGCGATCGGCAGGGCGCACGACGCGAGGGACAGGGCGATGCGAAGGGGGTGCCGGGAATTCGTCAAGGTCATGTCGTCCTCGTGTCGTGTCGGTCGGCGTGCGCCGATGTGGTGCGGTCGCGCGCGCTCATGGAATCGGTTGGTGCACGGTCACCAGCTTGGTGCCGTCGGGGAAGGTGGCTTCGACCTGGATCTCGGGAATCATCTCGGCGATGCCGGGCATCACGTCGGCGCGCGTGAGCACGCGGCGCCCCTCGCTCATCAGCTCGGCCACGCTGCGGCCGTCGCGCGCGCCTTCGAGGATCGCCGCACTGATCAGCGCGATCGCCTCCGGGTGATTGAGCTTGAGCCCGCGCGCCTTGCGGCGCTCGGCCAGCAGGGCGGCGGTGAACAGCAGGAGCTTGTCCTTTTCGCGCGGCGTGAGGTTCATTGCGCCAGCCTATTGCAGGTTTGGTGCCATGCGCAAGCGGGGCGGCACGGGTCTTGAATGCGACCGGCCCGATGACCTCCACCGACGCCGCCCCCGACAGCCTTGCGCCGGCGCCGCAGCGCGTGGTCAAGGTGCGCCGCGACTACAACAGCTGGGTCGCGCGGGAATCGCTCGAGGACTACGCCCTGCGCTACACGCCGCAGTCGTTCCGCCGCTGGTCCGAAGCGCGGGTCGCCAACACGGCGTTCGGGGCGGCCTCCTTCCTCGTGCTCGAGGCGGTGGGCGGCACGTTGCTGGTGCAGGCCGGCTTCGTCAACGCGTTCTGGGCGATCCTGGCGACCGGCTTCGTGATCGCGCTGGCGGGCTGGCCGATCGCCCTGCACGCTGCCCGCCATGGCCTGGACATGGACCTGCTCACGCGCGGCGCGGGCTTCGGCTACCTCGGTTCGACGATCACCTCGCTGGTCTACGCGAGCTTCACGTTCATCTTCTTCGCGCTCGAGGCCGCGGTGATGGCCTACGCATTGGAGCTGGCGTTCGGCATTCCGCCGGCCTGGGGCTACCTCGCCTGCGCGCTGGCCGTGCTCCCGCTGGTCGCGCATGGCGTCACTGCCATAGGGCGGTTGCAGGTGTGGACGCAGCCGCTGTGGCTCGCATTGCTGGTCCTGCCGTACCTGTTCGTATTCCACGCCAATCCGCAGGCCCTCGCCGGCCTGTGGCGCTATGCGGGCCAGGATGGCGGCGGCGGAACGTTCGACATGCTGCGGTTCGGGGCCGCGACGACGGTGGGCATCGCGCTGATGACCCAGATGGGCGAGCAGGCGGACTACCTGCGCTTCATGCCCGCGCTCACGGCGGCCAACCGGCGGCGCTGGTTCACGAGCGTGGCGATCGGCGGGCCCGGCTGGGTGCTTCCCGGCGTGTTGAAGATGCTGGGCGGCGCACTGCTCGCATGGATCGCGATCGGTCACTCGGTGCCGGCCGACCGTGCGGTCGACCCGAACCAGATGTACCTCGCCGCCTGGGACACCGTCTTCAGCCGGCCCGCGGCGGCCGTGGCCGCCACGACCGTCTTCGTGCTGCTGTCGCAGCTCAAGATCAACGTGACGAACGCGTACGCCGGCTCGCTCGCCTGGTCCAATTTCTTCTCGCGCCTCACGCACAGCCACCCGGGGCGCGTCGTCTGGGTCGCGTTCAACACCGCCATCGCGCTGATGCTGATGGAACTGGACGTCTTCACGATGCTCGGCCAGGTGCTGGGGCTGTACGCCAACATCGCGATCTCCTGGCTGATGGCGGTGGTGGCGGACCTGGTGGTCAACAAGCCCCTGGGTTTGTCGCCGAAGGGCATCGAGTTCCGGCGCGCCTACCTGTACGACGTCAATCCGGTGGGCGTCGGCGCGATGGGCATCGCCTCGGTGCTGGGCATCGCGGCGCACCTGGGCGCGTTCGGGCCGCTGGCCCAGGCGTTCTCGGCCCTCATCTCACTGGTGGCGGCATTCACGGCCTCGCCGTTGATCGCCTGGGCGACGAAGGGGCGCTACTACCTGGCACGGACCTATGAGCAAGGCGATGCCGCCGAGCGCCGGCCGGACGATCCGCCCATTCCCGTCCACCCGGCAGCGGCCGCGGCGCCGGCGGCCGCGCAACCCCGCATGCGGCGCTGCTGCATCTGCGAGCGCGAGTACGAGCAGGCGGACATCGCGCACTGCCCGGCCTACCAGGGAGCGATCTGCTCGCTGTGCTGCTCGCTCGATGCGCGCTGCGGCGACCTGTGCAAGCCGCACGCGCGCCTGGCCACGCAGGCCCGCGACGCCGCGCACGCGCTGCTGCCGCGGCGTCTGTGGCCGGCGTTCGACGGCGGACTGGGGGCCTGGCTTGCGCTGATGCTTCCGGTCGCGGCGCTGCTGGCGACGGTCTGTTCGCTGCTGCTGCGGCAGGAACTGCAGGCCTTGGGCGACTTGCCCGCAGCCGCCGGCACCCTGCGGCGTTCCTGCGTGGGCGTGTTCGCCGTGCTGCTGCTGGCCGGCGGCGTTGCCGGCTGGTGGGCGGTGCTCGCGCGGCAGAGCCGGCGCGTCGCCCAGGAAGAGAGCAACCGCCAGACGCAGGCGCTCGGCGAGCAGACGGCATTGCTGCGCCTGGAGATCGATTCGCATCGCCGCACCGACGCCGCGTTGCAGCTTGCCAAGGCCGCCGCCGATGCCGCCAACCAGGCCAAGAGCCGCTACATCTCGGCGCTGAGCCATGAGCTGCGCACGCCGCTGAACAGCGTGATCGGCTACGCGCAACTGCTCGGCGACGACCCGGCATTGCCCGCGCACCGCCGCCAGGCCGTGAGCGTGATCCGGCGCGGCGGCGAGCACCTGCTGTCGCTGATCGAGGGCACGCTCGACCTCGCCCGCATCGAGGGCGGCAAGGTCTCGCTGGCGATCGCTCCCGTGTCGCTGCGCCAGTTGCTCGACGAGCTCGCCGACATGTTCGCGCTGCAGGCCCGCGCCAAGGGACTCGACTTCGCCGCCGAGTTCGACGCCGGGCTGCCGCGCGCGGTGCGAACCGACGAGCGCAAGCTGCGCCAGGTGCTGATCAACGTGCTGGGCAACGCCGTGAAGTTCACCGACCGCGGCGAGGTGCGCCTGCGCGTCCGCCACGAGCGCGAGATCGCGCAGTTCGACATCGAGGACACGGGCCCGGGCATCGCGGCGACCGACCTGGAGCGCGTCTTCGAGCCGTTCGCGCGAGGTTCGGCGGCGTCCGATGGCAAGGGCCCGGGCACCGGCCTGGGCCTGACGATCGCCAAGATGCTGACCGATGTCATGGGCGGCGAGATGACGGTGCGCAGCACGCCTGGCTCGGGCACGGCATTCCGCATCCGGCTGTTCCTGCCCGCGCAGTCTGCCGCGGCGGCGTCCTGCGCGTCACCGCCCCGGCGCGTCGGCTATCGCGGCGACCGCCGGCGCGTGCTGGCCGTAGACAACGAGCAGGTCGATCGCGAACTGCTGCGCCAATTGCTCGTGCCGCTGGGATTCGAGGTGGAGCTCGCGAGCTCGGGCGAGGACGCGATCGCACGGCTGCGCCAGGGCGCCAGGCCCGACGCCATCCTGATGGATCTCGCGATGCCCGGCATCGACGGCTGGGAGACGATCCGAAGGCTTCGCGCCCTGGGGCTGAGCCGCGCGCCGGTCGCCATCGTCTCGGCCAACGCCTTCGACCGGCGCCTGGACAATGACCTGGGCCTGCAAGCCGACGATTACGTCCTCAAGCCGGTGCGCGCCGATGACCTGCTCGACTGGCTCGGACGCGCGCTCGCTGTCGACTGGTGTACCGATCCCGCCGTCGATCCCGCGCATGAGACGGCCGATCCGCAGGCGACCGCGCGCCAAGCGACCGCGCCGCAGGCCGAGGCTCTCCCGGTCATCGAGGCGCTGCGCGCGCTGTCCGAGCAGGTGCGCCTGGGCTACCCGCGCGGCATCCATCGCTGGCTCGACCATGTCGACGCCACGGAACCGGCCTGCGCGGCGTTCACCGGCCGGCTGCGTGCGATGGCACGGCAGTTCCGGCTGGACGCGATGGAGGCGGTGCTGGCCGAGGCGCTGCGGGAACGGGAGGCCGGCCTTGGCTGAGGCGGTGTCCTCCTCGGCGGACGGCTGGGGCAGCGCCGGGGCCGGGCGCGTGCTCATCGTCGACGACGTACCCGACAACCTGGCCGTCCTGCACGACGCGCTCGACGAATCGGGCTACACCGTGCTGGTGGCCACCGATGGCCAGAGCGCGATCGCGCGCGCGGCGCAGGCGCAACCCGACATCGTGCTGCTGGACGCGCTCATGCCCGGCATGGACGGCTTCGAAGTCGCCCGCCGCATGAAGGCCGACCAGTCCATCGCGCCCATCCCGATCATCTTCATGACCGCGCTGACCGACACCGAGCACGTGCTCGCCGCCTTCGCGGCCGGCGGCGTCGACTACGTGCCCAAGCCGATCCGACCGCGCGAGGTCGTCGCCCGCATCGCCGCCCACCTGCGCAGCGCCCGCCACGCCACGCAGGCGCGCAATGCGCTCGATGCGTTCGGCCACGCCTCCATGGCATTGCGGCCGCGCGACGGACGGGTGCTCTGGCGGACGCCGCTCGCGCGAGAGCTGATGGAACGCCACTTCGGCGGCGCGCTCGACGGCGCGGTGCGGGCACCTGCCGGCCTGTGCGCGTGGGTCCACGCGCGGCTGGCGGCCGGCGATGCCGGCACGGTGCCGCCGCACTGGAGCTCGATCGCCGGCGGCCGTCGCCTGCAGTGCACCCTGCATCCCGCGAGCGCCGAGGACGAGTGGCTGGTCGTGCTCACCGAGAGCGACAACGGCACCGCGATCGAGGCGCTGGCCCTGCGGTTCCGGCTCACGGCGCGCGAGGCGGAGGTGCTCTATTGGGTCGCGCAGGGCAAGACCAACCGGGATGTCGGCGAGATCCTGGGAACGAGCCCCAAGACGGTCACCAAGCACCTCGAGCGCGTCTTCGAGAAGCTGGGTGTCGAGACGCGCACGGCGGCGGCGTCGCGCGTGCTCGGGACGTTGCCGGAGGTGATGCGCCGGTAGCGACGTACGGCACATGTCGTATTCCCGCCCGGCGCATGCATCCCTATCGTCGAGCCATCGCCTCCCGCACAGGGAGGTCAGCTTCCCGAGCCACGCCAACCCACATCCCAGGAGGGATTCCGCGATGACCGTTTCACGCCGCCTCTTCAACCTGTCCCTGGTCGCTGCCGCGGCCGCCGTCGCCTCGAGCGGCGCGCTGGCCGCCGACACGATCAAGGTCGGCATCCTGCACTCGCTGTCGGGCACGATGGCCATCTCCGAGACGGTCCTCAAGGACACCGCGCTCATGACCATCGCCGAGATCAACGCCAAGGGCGGCGTCCTCGGCAAGCAACTCGAGCCGGTCGTGGTCGACCCGGCCTCCAACTGGCCGCTGTTCGCCGAGAAGGCGCGGCAACTGATCGCGCAGGACAAGGTCGCCGTCGTCTTCGGCTGCTGGACGAGCGTGTCGCGCAAGTCGGTGCTGCCCGTGTTCGAGGAGCTGAACAGCCTGCTGTTCTATCCGGTGCAGTACGAGGGCGAGGAGCTGTCCAAGAACGTCTTCTACACCGGCGCCGCGCCCAACCAGCAGGCCATCCCGGCGGTGGAGTACCTGATGTCCAAGGACGGCGGAGGGGCCAAGCGCTTCGTGCTGCTGGGCACCGACTACGTCTACCCGCGCACGACCAACAAGATCCTGCGCGCCTTCCTCCACAGCAAGGGCGTCGCCGACGCCGACATCATGGAGGAGTACACGCCCTTCGGCCACAGCGACTACCAGTCCATCATCGCCAAGATCAAGAAGTTCTCGAGCGAAGGCAAGAAGACGGCGGTCGTCTCCACGATCAACGGCGACTCCAACGTGCCGTTCTACAAGGAGCTCGGCAACCAGGGCGTGAAGGCGACCGAGGTGCCCGTCGTCGCGTTCTCGGTCGGCGAGGAGGAACTGCGCGGCGTCGACACCAAGCCGCTGGTGGGCAACCTGGCGGCGTGGAACTACTTCATGTCGGTCAAGAACCCGACCAACACGGCCTTCATCAAGGCGTGGTCGGACTACGCCAAGAAGAACAATCTGGCCGGCGACAAGGACAAGCCGCTGACCAACGACCCGATGGAAGCCACCTACGTCGGCATCCACATGTGGGCCCAGGCAGTGGAGAAGGCCAAGTCGACCGACACCGACAAGGTGATCGCGGCCATGGCCGGCCAGACCTTCAAGGCGCCCAGCGGCTTCGTGCTGGAGATGGACCCGAAGAACCACCACCTGCACAAGCCCGTCTTCATCGGCGAGGTCAAGGCCGACGGCCAGTTCAACGTGGTGTGGAAGACGCCGGGCCCGGTGCAGGCCGATCCGTGGAGCGACTACATCCCCGAGAACAAGGGCAAGAAGAACGTCCCTGAAAAGAA
>DATCRO010000321.1:0-7113 GCA_036569025.1 Burkholderiaceae bacterium | reverse complement strand
CCCTCGACCAGCAGTCGCAGCTTGCCGTCGACCGCGCCCACGCCCACCACGCCGGGCCACGAGGCCGGATACAGCGGCGGCGCCGCGGGCCCGTCGTTGCCGACCGCCGCGACGATCAGCACGCCCTGCCCGATCGCGCGTTCGACGAGGCGCTGCAGGATCTGGTTGGGCGGCCCGACCAGGCTGATGTTGACGACGGCCACGCGCTGCCTGGCCATCCACGCCAGCTCGCGTGCGATCGCCTCCACCGAGCCGCCGGTGGGCGCGTCGCAGTAGACGTCGCCGGCCACCAGCACCGCGCGCGGCAGCGCGGACTGAAAGTGCGCGGCCTCGCCCACCATCAGCGAGGCGACGGCCGTG
The DNA here is from genome assembly GCA_036569025.1 of Burkholderiaceae bacterium. GTDB lineage: Bacteria > Pseudomonadota > Gammaproteobacteria > Burkholderiales > Burkholderiaceae_C > Scleromatobacter. Next base: position 6,753 of record DATCRO010000321.1, on the reverse strand, counting down.
CCGTGCGGCGCCGGATGGTCGCCGTCGCTGCAGCCGTGGCGCCTGATCGTCGCGTGGCGGAAGGCCGGGTGCGACGCGTCGACGCCGCTGTCGATCAGGCCGACCTGCAGCGGGGCATCACTCGCAACTGCCGCCTGCACCGCCGGGGCCGGCGTGGACGACGCCGTCGACGACGGCGCGCCCACGCTGCCGCTGCCAAGGTAGACGTGATGGAAGTCGTACGCGCCCGCGGGGTCGAGCGCGCGCGCCCGCGCCAGCGCGTCCGCCAGCGACATGCCCGACGGCGCGCGCAGCACCAGCAACGCGTCGTCGTCCAGGCCGTCGAGCGCGTCCTCGCGCAGCGGCTCGAAGCCGACGGCCAGCAGTGCGTCGCGCGCGGCGGGGCCGGAGGGCTGGGCCAGCAGCTCGGCGCGCACGATCAGCTCGCCGCGGGGATCGCGGTCGAGCTCGCGCCGGTGCGCGCGGGCGCGCGCGGCGGTCTCGTCCAGCCGCGCGGCGGCGAGGTCGACCGGCGCCAGCACGTCGCCCTCCAGCGGATCGACGCGCTGCACCAGCGGCGATCGCGTCAGCGGCGACAGGGTCGAACCCAGCGAGGGCAGGCGCAGCTGCGCGTGGGCGGCGCCCGACAGCAGGGCGGCCGCGAGCGCAAGGAACCTGCAAGTTGTGTAGCTCATGTTCGAATAACGTTGGAGCGATGGAAGAAAATCCATCGCCACGACGTTCTCCCATCATGTCATGAGCCAATCGCCCCTTGCGTTGCGCGCGGAGATCGCGGCCCTGCTGCCGCGGCTGCGCCGTTTCGCCCGATCCGTCACCCATCACCGGGAGGACGCGGACGACCTCGTGCAGATCGCGGTCGAGCGTGCGTTGAAGCACCTCGACCATTGGCAGGATGGAACCCGACTGGACAGCTGGCTGTTTCGAATCATGAAGAACGCCTGGATCGACGAAGTGCGCGCGCGCGGCCGCCGCGACGAGGTGCTCGCCCCCGAGGAGGCCGGCGAACACGTCGGCTATTCCGAGACGGGCAGCCGCGACATCCGGCTGTCGATCGAGAAGGCGATGGCCCGGCTGCCGGAGGACCAGCGCATGGCGGTGAGCCTGGTGCTGGTCGAGGGCCTGCCCTACAAGGAAGCGTCCGAGGTGCTGGACATCCCCATCGGCACGCTCACCAGCCGGCTCGCGCGCGGCCGCGACGCGCTGCAGGCCATGCTGGGCGACGGAGACCTGACGCCATGAGCCCGCACGGCCGCCCGAAGTGCGAATTGACCGCAGCGCGCAGCGCGGAGGTTGCCTGATGAGCGACGCACGGCCGCCCGAAGGCGCTCGCGCCGAAATCCGCAGGATGGAGGCTATCCAATGTCTGCTTTGAACGAACACGATCGCATCGCCGTGATGGCCTACGTCGACGGCGAGATGCCGCCCGAGGAGGTCGCGCTGTTCGAGCCGCGCCTCGCGCTCGAGCCCGCGCTCGCGGACGCGGTCGCGCGCGAGCGCGCGCTGCGCTCGAGCCTGCAGTCGGCCTATGCGCCGGTGCTCGACGAGCCGATGCCGGCCGGCCTGCTCGACCTGCTGGCCATCCCCGACGCCGCCGCCAAGGCCGCGACCATCCATCTGGTCGCGGCGCCCGCGCCGGCCGCCGCTGCGAACCAGGCCCTGCCCGCCGGCGCCAACGACGCCGCGCGCGCCGCGCTGCCGCACGCGCGCCGCTGGGCCTGGCCGCAGTTCGGCGCGATGGCCGCGTCGCTGGTGCTGGGCGTGCTGTTCGGCGCGCGCCTGTTCTCGCCGCACCCGGCGCCGGGCGGCGACACGCTGGCGCTCGCCGTCGCGCCCGACGGCGCGATCACCGCGCAGGGCGCGCTGCGCCACGCGCTCGAGGACGACATCGCCGGCACGGTGCTCGACCCGAACGCCAAGGTCGGCGTCGGCCTGACCTTCCGCGACCATGCCCGGCAGTACTGCCGCACCTTCACGCTGGACAGCGAGTCCTCGGGCATCGCGTGCAAGCAGGCCGACGGCTGGGTGGTGGCCCACCTGGAGCACGGACGCAACGCACGCGAGGGCGAGCAGGGCGCCTACCGCACCGCCGGCAGCCCGCTGAGTCCGGCGCTGCTGCAGGCGATCGACGCGATGCGCGATGGCGACACCCTCGACGCCGCGGGCGAGGCGGCCGCCAAGGCGAAGGGCTGGAAGCCGTAGGACCGCGCGCGCATCTCCGGCACAGCACATCGGCAGGACTTAAGCGTGCCCTAAGCGACCGCCCGCAGATTCCGCCGTTGGCCCGGGCACACAATCGCACGCATGAGACTGCTTTTCGTCGAGGACGACCACATGATCGGCGAGACCGTCGTGGACGTCCTGCGCGCCGAGAACTACGCGGTCGACTGGATCAAGGACGGCCAGACGGCGCAGACGGTGCTGCGCACGCAGGCCTACGACCTGCTGCTGCTCGATCTGGCGCTGCCCGGCAAGGACGGCATCGAGGTGCTGCGTGCGCTGCGCGCCGCCAGGCTGCGCATCCCGGTGCTGATCGCCACGGCGCGCGATTCGGTGGAGCAGCGCATCGCCGGACTGGACGCGGGCGCCGACGACTACATCCTCAAGCCCTACGACCTGGGCGAGCTGCTGGCGCGCGTGCGCGCCCTGCTGCGGCGCGCCGCCGGACGGGCCGAGCCCGTCTACGAGCACCTGGGCGTCACGCTGAACCCGGCCACGCGCGAGGCCACGGTCAACGGGCAGCCGGTGCTGCTGTCCTCGCGCGAGTGGGCGGTGCTCGAGCCGCTGATCGCGCGTCCCGGCGCGGTGCTGTCGCGCGCGCAGCTCGAGGAGAAGATCTTCGGCTTCGACGACTCCATCGCGAGCAACGCCGTCGAGGTCTACGTGCACGGCCTGCGCAAGAAGCTGGGCGCCAACCTGATCCAGAACGTGCGCGGACTGGGCTACCTGGTGCCGCGCGAATGAGGGCGGAGGCGACCCACTCGCTGCGCACGCGCCTGCTCGGATGGCTGATGGCAGCCATCGTGCTGGCGGCCATCGCGCAGGCCGCGTTCGCGTACTTCACCGCGCTGTCGCAGGCCGACGTCATCTTCGACCGCCACCTGCGCACGATGGCCACGGCGCTGATCTCGGGCACGTCGCTCGGCTCGCTGCCGCCCAGCGGCGAGGTCAACGCCGATCGCGCGGGCGAGGACTTCGTCGTGCAGTTGTGGAACGCCAAGGGCGAGCCGATCTTCCGCACCGCGGCGCACCAGAAGCTGCGCCAGCCGGCGCAGCCCGGCTTCTCGACCGTGCAGGCGCTCGACGGCCGCGACTATCGCGTCTATGCGACGACCGCGCCCGGGCTGACGGTGCTGGTGGCGCAGGACATGACCGCGCGCCGCGACATGGCCCGCACGCTGGCGGTGCGCACCGCCCTGCCCGAGTTGCCGACCGCGCCGCTGCTGGCCCTGCTGGTGTGGTGGGTGGTCAGCCGCTCGCTGGCGCCCGTGGCGCGGCTGCGCGCGCAGATGGCCGCCCGCAAGGTCGACGAGCTCGCGCCGCTGGCCGATCGCGGCCTGCCCGCCGAGATCCAGCCGCTGATCCAGGAGCTGAACCTGCTGTTCGAGCGCCTGCGCCAGGCCTTCGACTCGCAGCGCGTGTTCGTGGCCGATGCCGCGCACGAGCTGCGCTCGCCGCTGGCCGCGCTCAAGATCCAGCTGCAGGGCCTGCAGCGCGCCGGCGACGACCCGAGCCGCGAGCTCGCCGTCAAGCGGCTGGCCGCGGGCATCGACCGCGCCGGCCATCTCGTCGACCAGATGCTGGTGCTCGCGCGCCAGGAGGCCAGCGTGGCCGAGGGCGTGGCGCTGGAGCCGCTCGATCTGGCGCAGCCCGGCTTCCTCGCGCTCAGCGACACGCTGGCCAGCGCGCAGGCGCGGCAGATCGACCTGGGCGTGCACCGCGCCGAGAGCGTCACCGTGGCGGGCAACGCGGAGTCGCTGCGCATCCTGGTGCGCAACCTGCTGGACAACGGCGTGAAGTACACGCCCGCCGGCGGCACCGTCGACCTCAGCGTGCATGCGACGCCCGAGGGCGCGCTGGTGACGGTGGAGGACAGCGGCCCGGGCATCCCGGAGAAGGACCGGGCGCGCGCGCTCGATCGCTTCTACCGCGTCGTCAACGGCGCGGGCGCGACGGGCAGCGGGCTGGGCCTGGCGATCGTCAAGTCGATCGCGGACATGCACGGCGCCACGATCACCCTGGACGACTCGCAACGGCTCGGCGGCCTGCGCGTGCGCGTGTCGTTCGGCTTGCGTTCAGCCGCTTAAGCGCCGCCTAAGACAGCACGCCCAGAATTCCCCGGCAACTCGGCCGCCCCCTGAATCGGTTTCGAGCGACCTCCCGTACCACCACGAGGATCCCCGTGCGCATCTCTCCCCTGAGCATCACCCTGACCCTGTCCTTCCTGGCAGCCTGCAGCACCCCGCCCAAGGCCACCGAGCCGGCCGCTCCGCCGCCGCCGGCCGCGCCGGTCGTCCCGGCCCCCAAGCCCGCCCCCGCGGCGCCCGCCGTCGACGACGCCCAGGCGCTCGCCGCCAAGCTGCGCCAGCAGGTCGCCGACCTCGACTCCAAGAGCGTGTTCTTCGACTTCGACTCGTTCGTCGTCAAGTCCGAGTACGACGCCACGCTGCATGCGCAGGCCGACTTCCTCAAGGCCCACCCCGGCTCCAGGCTGACCGTGCAGGGCAACACCGACGAACGCGGCGGCTCCGAGTACAACCTGGCCCTGGGCACCAAGCGCGCCGAAGCCGTGAAGAAGCAGCTCGGCCTGCTGGGCGTGTCCACCGACCGCATCGAGGCGACGAGCTTCGGCAAGGAGAAGCCGCGCGCGACCTGCCACGACGAATCGTGCTGGTCGCAGAACCGCCGCGACGATTTCGTCAACAAGCCCTGAGGCTTCAAGTTCGACAACGAGGCCGTCGTTGGGATGGCCGGGCGCGCGGGCCACGGGTCCGCATGCAACCAAGAAGGCCCGCGAGGGCCTTCTTCCATTGGGGCGCGCACGCGCCGCGCGGGCGCACAGCCATGCGCCTGGACGCATGCCGACCGCCGCCCATGCAGCAGGGTGGCGTGCTCCGGCCCCGGCCTCGCGCGGCGTCGGGATCACGAGCTGTCATCCTGCGCGCAGCCGCAGGATCCACGCGGACCGAGGCGATTTCCCTGGGGATGGATCCTGCGACTCCGCTTCGCTGCGCGCAGGATGACGGCTTGGCGCTGCCGCGCGGCACCCTTTGGCACCTCGCGCGAAACAGGTGTCATCTCGCTTCCGGCCCGCCCAGCACATCGCGCACGACCTCGGTGTAGGGCGCCCACCGCGGCGGCAGCTCCGGCAGGGTGAACAGGCCCTGCCCCGGCGCGCCGTCGCACAGCGCGATCCAGATCGCGCCCAGCTGCGCGAACGGCAGGCTCGCGAGCGTGGTCACGCGCAGCTCCGGTGCTTCGTCGAGCACGCGGCTCGCGGACAAGGCGACATCGCCGCGCACCAGCACGTCGCCGCGCTGGTTCACGGCGTAGTGGTTCAGCCCGCCGTCCGCGCCCACCGCCGCGGCGGCCAGGTACAGCCGCGCGCCGCCGCAGCGGATCGCCATCAGCTCGAGCAGGTGCTCGGCGAAGAGCCGGACACTGTCGGGCGTGGCGTCCAGCATCGCGCCGCGCCGCCTACGCGGCCGCCACCTTGGCGCTCAGGCGGCTGAGCCAGCGATACAGCAGCGCCGTCGCGACGACGAAGCCGATGCCGCCGAGCCACAGCGCGGTGCCGGCGAAACCGTCGCCCACGACCGCGAGCGGCGCGTCCTTGCCGCTGAACACGGTCAGCGCCGCGATGGCCACGCCGAACAGGCCCTCGCCGACGATCATGCCGCTGGCCAGAAGCACGCCCAGCTGCCTGGCCGACACCGGGCGCTTCGTGGTGTCGGCGTGGCGCTCCCACGCGTGGCCGACGAAGGCGCCGACCACGACCATCAGTGTCGTGGCCATCGGCAGGTAGATGCCCAGGCCCACGGCCAGCGGCGGCAGCTGCGCGTGGCTGCCGGGCTTGCGCGTGCGCTTGATGATCTCGTCGACGACGACGAGCACGACGCCCAGCAGCACGCCCTTGCCCAGCAGGTTCCAGTCGAGGTCGCCGCCCAGCACGCCCTTGGCGAGCGCCGAGATCAGCGCGGCCTGCGGCGCGGCGAGCGCCTTGGCGGTGGCGCCGGGCGCGCCGGCGAAGCCGTAGGCCTTCTGCAGCAGGTCCAGCACCGGCGGGATGACGAGGGCCCCGGCCACCGTGCCGATCGCCAGCGCCACCTGCTGCTTCCACGGCGTGGCGTCGACCAGCTGGCCCGTCTTCAGGTCCTGCAGGTTGTCGTTGGCGACCGTGCCCGCCGCGATGATGACGGCGGTGACGAACAGCGTGAACGCCACCAGTGCGGGGCCCGCGCCGGCCGGCAGCATGGGCTTGACCCCGATCGCCACCAGCAGCGCCGCCGAGATCACGACGATGATGCCCACGCCCGACAGCGGGCTGTTGCTCGAGCCGATCAGGCCGGCCATGTAGCCGCACACAGCGGCCACGAAGAAGCTCATCAGCGCGATGAAGGCGATGCCGCCGACGACCAGGATGGCGGTGGCCGAACCCAGGCCGGCGCCGTTGCTCTGGTCGGCCAGCAGCAAGCCGATGGGCACCAGGCAGGCGAGCGTGACGCCCGCGACCCAGCCGATCGGCAGGTCCTGCTC
>DATCRO010000320.1:0-6231 GCA_036569025.1 Burkholderiaceae bacterium | reverse complement strand
TCACGCGCGACGTGGGCAACGGCATCGTCAAGTCCGCCGTGTTCGGCGTGATCTGCACCGGAGTCGCCCTGTACCAGGGCTATGAGACGCAGGCGACGCCCGAGGGCGTGGCCTATGCGACCACGCGCACGGTGGTGTTCTCTTCGCTGGCGGTGCTGGCGATGGACTTCATCCTCACGGCAATGATGTTTTCGACGTCCTAAAGCGGCGTCAAGGGTAGGAATCGGAATCCGACATGGCAAAGAAAAGCACTGAGACCCTGGTGGGCGTTTTCGTCTTGCTGGGCATCCTCGCGCTGGCATTCCTGGCGCTGAAGGCGGCCAACCTGACCAGCTTCAACCCGGCCAAGACGTACACCGTCCGCGCCCGCTTCGACAACATCGGCGGGCTCAAGAAGAACGCGCCCGTGCGCAGCGCCGGCGTGTCGGTCGGCTCGGTGACGTCGATCACCCTGGACAAGACCACCTACCAGGGCCTGGTGGTCATGAAGATCAACGAGGGCGTGCAGTTCCCGGTCGACTCGTCCGCCAAGATCCTGACCGCCGGCCTGCTGGGCGACCAGTACATCGGCATCGAGCCCGGTTCGGACGACAAGAACCTGAAGAACGGCGACCTCATCAAGCAGACGCAGTCCGCCGTCGTGCTCGAGAACCTGATCGGCCAGCTGATCTTCAACAAGGCCGCCGACGCCGGCAGCTCCACTGCGCCCGCCCCTGGCGCGTCGCTTGCCCCTGCCGGGGCCGCTTCGGAATCCAAGAAATGACCTCCCTCGCCCCGGTTCGCGCCTTCCTGCGCGTCGTCGTCGCCGCGCTCGCCCTGGCCGCCGTCGCCGGCTGTGCCACGGCGCCCGTGCCAGGGGTCGTCGATCGCCACACCGCCGGCCCGAAGGATCCGTACGAGCCGTTCAACCGCAAGATGTTCGCGTTCAACGACACGCTGGACACCTATGCGCTCAAGCCGGTCGCCACGGCCTACACCAAGGTCGTGCCGTCGCCGATCCGCACCGGCGTGCACAACTTCTTCGGCAACTTCTCGGACGCGTGGTCGGCCGTCAACCAGCTGCTTCAGGGCAAGCCCGCCGACGCCGGCTCGATGACGCTGCGCGTGCTCACCAACACCACCATCGGCATCGGCGGCATCTTCGATCCGGCCACGAGCCTGGGCCTGGAGCGCAAGTCCGAGGATCTCGGACAGACCCTGGGTGTCTGGGGCCTCGAGCCCGGCCCGTACCTGGTGCTGCCGCTGTTCGGCTCGTCCGACGTCCGCGATGCCCTCGCGCTGCCGGCCGATACCTACGTGTCGCCGTCGCTGCTGGTGGCGCCCAAGTACTGGAAGGAAGTGGCCATCGACGCGGTCGGCGTGGTCGACACCCGCGCGGGCCTGCTGGGCGCGAGCCAGATGCTCGACGAACTGGCGTTCGACCGCTACACCTTCATGCGCGACGCCTACATCACGCGCCGCCGCAGCCTGGTCTACGACGGCAACCCGCCCGAACTGCCGGACGAGGATTCCGACCAGGACGACTCGAAGTCGGCGCCCGCTCCGGCAGGCAACGGCAGCCAGAGCGGCACCAAGCCGGCGCTCCCCGCGGCTCCGGCGGCGTCGGGCGCGGCCTCCGGCGCGCAGTCGTCGATGGTGGACGGCGACGTCCGTGTCGCGGCCACCGCCAAGCCGTCCACGCCGCCGTCGCAGCCGGTGCCCACCCCGCCGCCGGCTCAGCCGGCCAGCGGCGTGCAGCCCGCGCCCGAGCCGGCCTCGTCGCCCACGCTTCCGGTGCCGCGTGTCGGCCCGGTGCCCGTCCCGCCGCCCCCGGCATCCGGCGCGCACGGCTGAGCCCGGCGCGACAGGCGACAATCGGCCCGCCGTCGAGCTGTACGTTTCTTTGCATGTCGGCCCTGTGAACCGCTTCCGGGCGGCCCACGTTAAGGAATGGAGCGATCTCCCGCTCGAAAGGACAGGAATGTTTCAACGCACGATTTCTTCGCTGATCTTCGCCGCCGCCACCCTCGGCGCCACCGCCGCGTTCGCGCAGACCGCGCCGGACGCCATGATCAAGCAGGTGGCCGGTGACGTCATCGAGTCGGTCAAGAACGACAAGGCGATCCAGGCCGGCGACGTCGGCCTCATCCAGGGCCTCGTCGACACGCAGGTCATGCCCCACGTCGACTTCCAGCGCATGACCGCCGCCACCGTCGGCCGCGCCTGGAAGACGGCCACGCCCGAGCAGCAGGCCAAGCTGCAGGCCGAGTTCAAGACGCTGCTGATCCGCACGTACGCCGGCGCGCTGACCAAGGTCAACGCGCAGACGTCGGTCGAACTCAAGCCCAGCCGCAACGCCGCCGAGGACACCGACGTCACCGTGCGCACCGCCATCAAGGGCACGGGCGGCGACCCGATCGAGATCGACTACAAGCTCGAGAAGCAGCCGGCCGAGTGGAAGATCTTCGACGTCAACGTGCTGGGCGTCTGGCTGGTCGACCAGTACAAGAGCAGCTTCCAGCAGCAGATCGCCTCGGGTGGCGTCGACGGCCTGATCAACGCGCTCGTCGCGAAGAACAAGGCCGGCACGGCGGCCAAGTAATGACGCAATCGGGTGCAATGACCGCGCTGCCGGCGAGCCTGACGCTCAAGGACGCGCAGGCGGTGCTGGAGTCGCTGCGCCAGTCGCTCGCCGCGGACGGCGGCGACACCTGGCGCATCGACGCGGCCGCCGTGACGCAGCTCGACACGTCGGCGCTGGCGGTTCTGCTCGAGTGCGCGCGCATCGCGGCGGCGGCCAGGCGCAAGTTCGAGATCGTCAATGCCCCCGCGCGCATGAGCGATCTCGCGCACCTGTACGGCGTCGACGGCCTGCTGGGCGTCGCGGCGGCCGACTTCAGGCCCGCGGCCAACGTGGGCGAGTCCAGGCCGCAGGACATTCGGACGGTGCCGATCCTGCGCTGAGTGCCCGCCGCCCCAAGCAGGAAGACCCGCCGCGGCGGGTCTTTCTCATTCCGGGGTCAGGTCTTGAATCTTGCGGGGTCAGGTCTTGAATCGTGCAGTGGCGAAAGTGCACGATTCAAGACCTGACCCCGTCGTCAGCCCTCGTCGTCAGATGATCGGGGTCAGGCCTTCGCCTCCGTCCGCGATTCGAGACCGGTTCTTCGATCGAAAGGGTGTCGCGGACGGCGGAGAGGCCAGACCCCTTCAGGTCACTCCGGCGTCGCGTACCGGCGCGCGCGCAGGTTGCGCTTGATCTCCTGCAGCGCCGGCCGCAGGCCCTGGCCGAGGCGCAATGCGACGCCCGTGGTCAGGATGTCGATGATCATCAGGTGCAGCATGCGCGAGACCATCGGGCTGTAGCGGTCGAAGTCCTCGGGATGGTCGGCGGCCAGCAGGATCTGCGAGTGCGCCTGCGTCATCTGCGCGAGCGGCGAGGCGCTGGCCGTGATGACGATCAGTGTCGCGCCCTTCTTGCGCGCGATGTCGGCCACGTCGATCAGGTCGCGGCTGCGGCCCGAGTTGCTGATGATGACCGCGCAGTCGCCCGGCCCGAGCATCGTGGCGCTCATCACCTGCACGTGGCCGTCGCTGCTGGCCGAGGTGTTGACGCCGAGGCGGAAGAACTTGTGCTGCGCGTCCTGCGCGACGATGCCGGAGTTGCCGACGCCGTAGAAGTCGATGCGCCTGTGCTCGGTGCCGGCGGCGGTCAGCGCCGCGATCGCGCGCTCGAACGCGTGGCTGGCCGCGTTGTTGCGGTACTTGAGCATCGCGCTGACCGCGTTGTCGATCACCTTGACGATCAGCTCGCTCGGGCCGTCGTCCTCGTCCACCGAGCGGTGCACGAACGGCACGCCCTCGTTGACGGTGCCGGCCAGCTTCAGCTTGAAGTCGGCCAGGCCGTCGTAGCCCACGCTGCGGCAGAAGCGCACGACGGTCGGCTTGGACACGTGCGCGCGCTCCGCCAGCTCGCCCACTGGCGTGGACGCGAACCCGCGCGGGTCGCTCAGCACGAGCTTGGCGACGCGCTGTTCGGCCGGCGGCAGGGCGGGGATGGACGCGCGGACGCGTTCGAGCATGGCCATGGGTTATGCCGTCACTCTTCCTCGGCCCACGCGAAGCCGTCGCGCGCGATCAGCGAACTCGCCGCCGCGGGGCCCCAGCTGCCGGCCGCGTACGAGCGCGGGCCGTCGGTGTCGTTGGACCAGGCCTCCAGGATCGGGCCGACCCAGCGCCAGGCCTGCTCCTGCTCGTCGCTGCGCACGAACAGGTTCAGGCGGCCGGCGATGGCGTCCAGCAGCAGGCGCTCGTAGGCGCCGACGCGGTCGGTCGGGAAGGCCTTGTCGAAGTCGAGGTCCAGCGAGACCGTGCTGAGCTGCTCCACGCCGCCCGGCGTGCCCAGGCCGCCCTTGGCCGCCTGCAGGCGCAGCTCGAGGCCGTCCTCGGGCTGCAGCTTGATGATCAGCTGGTTGGCGCGGTTCGGGCCGCCGAAGATCGGGTGCGGCACGGGGCGGAAGTTGATGACGATCTGCGCGTCGCGCGCCGCCAGGCGCTTGCCCGTGCGGATGTAGAACGGCACGCCGGCCCAGCGCCAGTTCTGCACCTCGGTGCGCAGCGCGAGGAACGTCTCGGTGTGGCTGCCCGCGGGCACCTTCACTTCCTCGAGGTAGCCCGGGACGGCACGGCCATCGATGTTGCCGGCGCGGTACTGGCCGCGCACGACGTCGCGCGACACGCTCTCGGCGTTGAACGGCTTGAGCGAGCGCAGCACCTTCAACTTCTCGTCGCGGATGGCGTCGGCGTCGTTGGTGGCCGGCGGCTCCATCGCGATCATCGTCAGCAGCTGAAGCGCGTGGTTCTGCACCATGTCGCGCAGCGTGCCGGTGCGGTCGTAGAAGTCGCCGCGCGTGCCCACGCCCAGCGATTCGGCCAGCGTGATCTGGATGTTGGCGATGCTCTCGCGGTTCCACAGCGGCTCGAACAGCGCGTTGCCGAAGCGCAGCGCCATCAGGTTCTGCACCGACGGCTTGCCCAGGTAGTGGTCGATGCGGAAGGCCTGCTTCTCGGCGAACACCGACTTCACGACGCGGTTGATCTCCTGCGCGCTGGCCAGGTCGTGGCCCAGCGGCTTTTCCAGCACCACGCGCACGTGCGGGCCGTTGAGCCCGGCGGCGCCCAGCTGCTCGCAGATCTGCGGGAACAGGTGCGGGCTGGTGGCCAGGTACAGCACCGCGGTGTCGGCGCCGCGGGCGTCGATCCATTCCTTCAGGCCGGCGTAGTCGTCCGGCTTGGACAGGTCCATGCGGCGGTAGTGCAGCAGCTCGGCGAACCTGGCGAACTCCTCGTCGCTGGGCTGCTTGGAGCGCTCGACCTCGACGAAGCGCTCCTTGATGAACGCGCGGTACTCGTCGTCGGTGCGCTCGTCGCGTGCGACGGCCAGGATGCGGCCGCCCTCGGGCAGCTTGCCGTGGCGGAATGCCTGGAACAGCGCGGGCATCAGCTTTCTCCACGTGAGGTCGCCGGTGCCGCCGAAGAATACGAGATCGAATGACATGGTGTTTTCTTGTGGAGCAGGATGGGAACCCGGAGCGACGCCGCTGCCGGGGCTTGCCTGGAAGTAGTGGTGGTGTAACTTTGTTTCAGGAATAATGATGCACAAGTTTCTTCCCGCGGTCAAATCCGCCACCCGCCTTTCCTCCAGGGGATGACATGAACCAGCTCGACCAACTCAAGGCCTTCACCGTCGTGGTGGCCGATACCGGCAACTTCAAGCAGATGGCGCAGTACGCGCCGCGCGACGCCACCACTAACCCCTCGCTGATCCTGAAGGCCGTGCAGCAGGCCGACTACGCCCCCTTGCTGGCCGACACCGTCGCCGCCCACCAGGGCAAACCGCTGGCCGACGTGGTCGACCAGGTGCTGGTGCGCTTCGGCCTCGAGATCCTGAAGGTCGTGCCGGGCCGCGTCAGCACCGAGGTCGACGCGCGGCTGTCGTTCGACACCGCCGCCACCGTCGCCCGCGCGCGCCGCATCGTCGGGCTCTACGAGGCCGCCGGCATCGGCCGCGAGCGCGTCCTGATCAAGATCGCGTCGACGTGGGAGGGCATCGCCGCCGCGCGCCAGCTGGAGGCCGAGGGCATCCACTGCAACCTGACGCTGCTGTTCAGCTTCTGCCAGGCCGTGGCCTGCGGCGACGGCGGCATCACGCTGGTCTCGCCCTTCGTCGGCCGCATCTACGACTGGTACAAGAAG
>DATCRO010000319.1:0-2052 GCA_036569025.1 Burkholderiaceae bacterium | reverse complement strand
CGGCGCCGGTGTCGTCCAGCGCGTCGAGCAGGTCGTCCTCGATCCAGCGGTTGAGCATGCTGTACGACGGCTGGTGGATCAGCAGCGGCACGCCCATGCGCTGGAGGATGGCCGCCGCCTCGCGCGTCTTGCCGGCGGAATAGCTGCTGATGCCGACGTACAGCGCCTTGCCCTGCTGCACCGCGCTGGCGAGCGCGCCCATGGTCTCCTCCAGCGGCGTGTCGGGGTCGAAGCGGTGCGAGTAGAAGATGTCGACGTAGTCCAGTCCCAGGCGCTTGAGGCTCTGGTCGAGGCTCGCGAGCACGTACTTGCGCGAGCCGCCACCCTGGCCGTACGGGCCGGGCCACATGTCCCAGCCGGCCTTGCTGGAGATCACCAGCTCGTCGCGGTACGGCCGGAAGTCGCGCCGCAGGTGCTCGCCGAAGTTGATCTCCGCGCTGCCGTACGGCGGCCCGTAGTTGTTGGCGAGGTCGAAGTGCGTGATGCCCAGGTCGAACGCCGTGCGCAGCATCTGGCGCTGCGTGGCCTGCGACGTGGTGTCGCCGAAGTTGTGCCACAGGCCCAGCGAGATCGCGGGGAGCTTCAGGCCGCTGCGGCCGCAGGTCCGGTAGGGCATGCGGCCGTCGTAGCGGTGGGTTTCGGCGGCGTAGGTCATGGCGAGCTCGGGCAGTGGCGTTTGCCGCGATTCTGTCCCGCCGCCGGCGATCGCAGGGCTCGGGAGACGAGCGCCTGCGATGCGGGAATGGACATCAATAGTCGATGCGCGTGACCTTCGTTCCCTCGAGCGTCGCGCCCGCCATGATGCCGGCGTTGGTCATCACGAACGCGAGCGTCGGGGCGCGCGCGGCGTTGGCGTCGATCTGGCCGTTGGCGCCGACGGTCAGCAGCGCGACGGAGGCATCGACGCCGCCCGACCAGCCGTGGCCGGCCTTGAAGCGCTCCAGCGCGTCCTCGGTCATGAACAGGAACACGAGCGCGCGCGACTGGGCGCCGATCTGCCAGCCGACCGAGCCGGTGGTGGTGCGGTAGTAGCCGTCGACGCGGCCGTGCTCGCGCAGTTCCCCTTCGCCGTATGCGCCGCCGATCACCAGGCCGGCGGAGATCACGCGCGGGAAGACGAGCACGCCGCGCGCCTTGGCGACGAGTTCGCGCGTGCCGGGGTTGGACGCGTACAGGCGCTCGAGCGTCTCGTCGTAGCTGGCGTCGACCGCGTGGCGCGATTCCGCGGTGCTCGGGTGGTCGCCTTCGCCGGGCTTGGTGACGCTGGCGGTGGTGGAGCAGCCGGCGAGCGCGGCGGCGGACGCGAGCGCGGCGATGGACATCAGGCGGGCGGTGTTCATGGTCGGTTCCTGGGGGTTGCGGCGCCGGACCGCGCCGAGGCCGGACCGCCGGCATGGCGGTTTTGCCCATTCCGCGGCAATCGGGGTGCCGGGCAGGGCGCCTCGTCAGGGCGCCGAGGGCGACGGCGTCGTCGAATCCGGCGCTGCCGCCGGGGCGGCGCTGCCGTCGGACACCACCGAGGCCTGGGCCGGCACCACGGCGGCCGGCTGGCCCGCGGCCGCGACGACGGTGGGGACCGCGTGCGCGACGCCGGCCGGCACGTCGGCATCGTCGACGGGGCGGGCGCGCACCAGGTAGTCGATCATCCAGGCGACGGTGGTCTGGTCGCGTTCGAAGTAATGCGTGTGCGCGCCCAGTCCGAGGCAGACCTCGGCCTCGCGCGCGGCGTCCAGCACCGTGTCGACCGGCGGCATCGGGTCGAAGCCCGTGTACGCGTCGGCGCGGCCGAACGGGTCCGCGTCCAGGGTGTCGACCATCGGGTGCCGCAGGGCGGCCTCGGCGCCGGCGTGGCTCCAGAGCCAGCGCCCGACGTAGTCGCCGCTGCAGAACGCGTTCATCCAGCGCTGCACGCCGACATCGGCCGCGCGCGGCCCGAACATGGCGCCGTTGCGCGCCAGCACCCAGGCGTAGAGCCCGGGAAAGCGCGCCGCGTACAGCTGGCGCAGCGGGCAGCCCAGCGTCAGCAGGCTGACCGGCGGCAGCGGGTTGCCG
>DATCRO010000318.1:0-4018 GCA_036569025.1 Burkholderiaceae bacterium | reverse complement strand
GTCTCCGTGTTGGTCGAGGTGGTGGATGGATCTCGACCGTGGCGAACAGTTCCGTGCGCCGCACCGCCCAGCGAATTGGAAACCTCCGGTAAATGCCGCGCGGGCGCGCAGCCGCGCCGTCGAAAATGGAACCCCTGGGCGGGGCCGGGCGCGCGAGCGCGGGCCCCGCCCGCCCGTTTTGCCGCTCACCATCCCGCTCCCGATGCAGTCCCTCAAAGTCCTGTTCGCCCTGACCGCGGCCTCGGCCCTCGTCGCCTGCGGCGGTGGGGGCGGCGATTCGCCGTCGCCCGCCCCCGTCCCGGCACCCGCGCCGTCCCCGGGCGTCGGCAGCAACGGCACGCTGCAGACGAGCGTCCCCGCCGCGGCCTACGCCGACAACCGCCACCTGAGCGCGTTCAACCAGCTCAACGCCGTGCGCCTGGGCGCGGGCGCCGGGCTGCTGGCGCAGTCCACCGCGCTCGACACCTCGGCCCAGGACCACGCCGACTACCTCACCACCAACGGCTACAACAGCGCCGATTCCCCCCACGACGAGAACGCCGCCGACCCGGGCTTCACCGGCGCCAATCCCTTCGTGCGCATGACCAACGCCGGCTACGACTGGGGCTACGCCACCGAGGTGATCGGCGACATCGGCTCGTCCTCGTCCACCAGCGACTGCGTGGGCGACCTGCTCGACACGGTCTACCACGCCGTCTCGATGCTCAGCCGAGCCACCGACGTCGGCTTCGGCTACGGCACGGGCGGCGCGGCCGGCATGTGCACCATCGACATGGCCTCGCCGCTGAACGGCGGCGATGCGAAGCAGATCCCGCCGTCGGGCGCGATCGTGGCGTATCCGTTCGACGGCTCGACCGTGGCGCACGGGACCTTCCGCGTGTCCGCCGAGACCCCGCGGGTGTCCCTGTCGCTGCTGCCCAATGCCACGGCCGGTACCCCCATCATCCTCGGCTTCCGCAACCAGGACGTGGTCGCGGGCGGCAAGGTGACGATCTCGCAGCTGACCCTGGCGACCTCGACGGGCACGGCGGTGCCGACGGTGATCCTCGGCGGCGCGAACGTCTCCGGCACCAACGTCACTGCCGACGCCACGCTGGGCACCGACTACCCCGACTTCGCCGTGCTGGTTTCCACCAGCCCGCTGGCCGCCGGCAGCTACACCGTCACGCTGCACGCCTCGATCAGCGGCGGCCGGGCGCTCGCGCTGAACACCTGGACGTTCAACGTGGCGGCGCCCTGACGCTCAGGCCGGCGCGCCTGCGGCGGGCGCGCGCGTCACCGCGCCGATCAGGCGGCGCGTGTAGTCGTCCTGCGGATACGCCAGCAGCGCGTCGGTGCGGCGGTGCTCGACGACGCGGCCGTCCTTCATCACCATCACGTCGTCGGCCATGAAACGCACGACGGCCAGGTCGTGGCTGATGAACACGTAGGCCAGGCCCAGCTCGTCCTGCAGGTCCTTCAGCAGGTTGAGCACCTGCGCCTGCACCGACACGTCGAGCGCGGCGACCGCCTCGTCCAGCACCAGCACATCGGGCGACAGCGTGAGGCTGCGCGCGATGGCGATGCGCTGGCGCTGGCCGCCCGAGAACTCGTGCGGGTACTTGTGCATCGCGTCGGCGTCCAGGCCCACGCGCACCAGCCAGTCACGGGCCTTGCGTTCACGCGCCGGCGCGTCGACGCCGATGCCGTGGATCGTCATCGGCTCGACCAGCGCCTGCCCGATCGTGAAGCGCGGGTTCAGCGCCTCGTACGGGTTCTGGAAGACGATCTGGATGCGGCGCCGCATCGCCAGGCGGTCGGCCGGCGCGAGCGCGAGCAGGTCGTGGCCGTGGAACAGCACGCGGCCCGACAGCGGGCCGCTCGTGGCGTCGTGCAGGCGCAGCAGCGTCAGGCCCATCGTCGTCTTGCCCGAGCCCGACTCGCCCACCACGCCCAGCGTGTGGCCGCGGCGCAGCGTGAAGCGCACGTCCTGCACCGCCTTGAACTCGGCGCGCGCGAACAGGCCGCTGCGCAGCCAGAAGCTCTTGGACAGGCCGTCGACCTGCAGCACCACCGGATCGTCGTCGTCGGCGCGGCGCGGGTTCAGGTCGACGTCGACGCTGCGCGCCGGCGCGGCGGGCTCGGCTTGGGCCTTCGACGCGCCGCTGGCCGCCGCTTCGACGACCAGAACGTCGTCGATGACGGTGAGCCGGCGCGGCTTGTCGTCCAGGCGCGGGCGGCAGGCGAGCAGCGCCTTGGTGTAGGCGTCCTTGGGCGCGCCGAACAGGTCGGCCACGGAGCCGCGCTCGCGCACCGTGCCCTGGCGCATCACGACGATCTGGTGCGCGATCTCGCCCACCAGCGACAGGTCGTGGCTGATGAACAGCATCGACAGTCCGCGCTGGGCCTGCAGGCGCGCGAGCAGCTCCAGGATCTGGCGCTGGATCGTGACGTCCAGCGCCGTGGTGGGCTCGTCGGCGATCAGCAGCTGCGGTTCGCACGCGAGCGCCATCGCGATCATGACGCGCTGCTGCTGCCCGCCCGAGAGCTGGTGCGGATACGCATCGAGCCGCCGCCGCGGGTCGGCGATGCCCACCTCGGCCAGCAGTTCCTCGGCCCGCGCCCGCGCGACGGCGCGGCTCATGCGCAGGTGCTTGCGCAGCGGCTCGGCGACCTGCTCGCCCACGCTCAGCACCGGGTTGAGCGAGGACATCGGATCCTGGAACACGCAGGCGATCTCGCGTCCGCGCAGGCGCTGCATGCGCGCGCGCGTCGACTGCAGCAGGTCCTCGCCCTTCCACAAGATGCGCCCCGCGCACTCGGCGTTGCGCGGCAGCAGCTGCACGAGCGACATCGCCGTGACGCTCTTGCCCGAGCCCGACTCGCCCACCAGCGCCACGTTGGTGTTGGCCGGCACCTCGAAGCTGATGCCCTGGGCGCCGCGGCCCACGGCCTCGACATGGCGGGAGCGGCCGCGCTCGTCGTGAAGGCGGAAGGCGACGTGCAGGTCCTCGACCTTCAGGAGCGACGTCATGCGAAGCGTCCTCGGGAAGCGAGGGTCACCACCCGAGCCGAACCGAGCTCCCCCTTGGGGGAGTGAAGGCGGCAAAGGACTTGCGCAGCAAGGCCCCGACGGAACGGCATCCGGCCTGCGAGCCGGATGCTTCCCGACGGCAGGAGCGAGGGGGCTGTCATCTTTGTCCGCGGATGCGCGGGTCGAGCGCGTCGCGCCAGGAGTCGGCCATCAGCGAGAACGCGGTGACGAACACCGCCATCGCGATCGTCGCCGCAGCCAGCTGCCACCAGTGCCCGAGGATCAGCTCGCTCTGCGACTCGGCCAGCATCGTGCCCCAGCTGACCTGGTCGGTGGCCACGCCCAGGCCCAGGTACGACAGGATGACCTCGGCCTTGATGAAGCCCACCACCATCAGCGACATGCGCACCAGGATCACGTGGCTCACGTTGGGCAGGATGTGGCGGAACATGCGCGCGCCGGCGCCGGCGCCGATGGCCTCGGCGGCGCGCACGTATTCGCGCCGCGCGTGCTTGATGAACTCGGCGCGCACCTGGCGGTACTGGCCGGTCCAGCCGCACAGGCCCATGATCAGCACCAGCGTGGAGATGCCGCGCCCGAACACCGCCGCGAACGCGAAGAACAGCAGGATCTCGGGCACCGCGGTCAGCACGTTGTAGACCCATTCGACGAGGTCGCCGACGCGCCCCCCGAAGAAGCCGGCCACCGCGCCCAGCGAGGCGCCGATCAGCGTGGCCACGATCGCCGCCAGCACGCCCACCGACACCGAGATCTGCGTGCCCTTGAGCGCCTTGGACAGCACGTCGCGCCCGAGCCGGTCGGCGCCGAAGGGCAGCGTGGCCGCCACCGGCCTTGCCTGCGCGTGCTCGCGGGCGGCCAGCGCGTCCCATTCCTTGTAGCGCGGCGCCAGCGGGTCGACGTCCGAGATGTCGACGTTGGCCCGCGCCGAGGCCGCCGCGGCGGCGGCCGACGCGGCGACCGTCGCCTCGCGCGCGGCCGCACCCG
>DATCRO010000317.1:0-3878 GCA_036569025.1 Burkholderiaceae bacterium | reverse complement strand
CTGCGCTGCTCGCCGGCGGGCCGCGTGTTCGCCGCGCTCGCCAAGGCCTTCGGCAGCCCGTTGTCGGGCGCGACCGACGCCGCCGTGCCCACGTCGGTGCGCGTGCTGGACGACGGCCGCGGCGGCATGGTCTGGGAGCGCAGCTTCCACACGAACGCGGCCGGCGCGCCGCACGTCGTGCGTTCCACCAAGGAACTGGACGCCGGCGGCCGGCTGGTCGAGCGCACCGACGGCGGTCTCGGCATGGCGCTGCGCGTGTTCGAGGAGCAGGGCGCCCTCGTGTTCGAGAGCCACCGCTTCTTCCTCGTGCTGGGCCGGCTGCGCCTGCCGGTGCCCGCGCTGCTGACGCCCGGCACCTGCCGCGTCGTGCACACCGACCTGGGCGGCGGCCTGTTCCGCTTCGATCTGGACATGGTGCACCCGCTGTGGGGCCGCACCTTCCACCAGTCGGGCGTGTTCGCCGACCCGGTCGCCGCTTCCGAAGGGAGCGCACGATGAACGCCGTCTTCGCGATCCTGGCCGTGCAGGCGCTGCTCGGCGGCTTCGACAACCTCTGGCACCACGAGCTGCACGCGAAGCTGCCGCGGCGCCGCTCGGCACGCCGCGAGCTGGCGCTGCACGCGGCGCGCGAGGCGATCTACGCAGTCGTCTTCCTGGCGCTCGCGTGGACGGAGTGGCACGGCGCGCTCGCGCTGCTGCTGGCCACGCTGCTGGGCGTGGAGGTGGTGATCACGCTGGCGGACTTCCTGGAAGAGGACCGCAGCCGCCGGCTGCCGCCGTTCGAGCGCGTGCTGCACACGGTGCTGGCGCTGACCTACGGCCTGTTCCTGGCCGCGCTCGCGCCGCATCTGGCCGACTGGACGCGCCGGCCGACCGGCATCGCGTGGACGCCGCATGGCCTCGTCTCGCTGGCGTTCAGCGCATGCGCGGCGGGCCTGGCCGCGTGGAGCGTGCGCAACGCGCTGGCCGTGCGCGCGCTGGGCCGCGTCCCCGAGGCCGCCGCTCCCGCACCGCGCCACGATGGCCGCATCGTGCCGGCCGTGCTGGTGACGGGCGCGACCGGCTTCGTCGGCTCGGCGCTGGTCGAGCAATTGCGGCGCGACGGCCGGCGCGTCATCGTGCTCGCCCGCGACCTGCTGCAGGCGCGCGGGCTGTTCGGCGACGACGCCCGGGTGGTCGACCGCCTCGACGACATCCCGTCCGAGACCGTGATCGACGCCGTCGTCAACCTGGCCGGCGCGCGCGTGCTGGGCATGCCATGGACCCGCGCCCGCCGCGCCGAGCTGCTGCGCAGCCGCACCGCGACGACGGCGGCCGTCGTCGATCTGATGCGCCGGTTGCAGCAGCGGCCGCGCGTGCTGGTCAGCGCGTCGGCGGTCGGTTTCTACGGCGCGACGCCGCAGGGCGCGTTCGACCCCTGCGACGAGCGCAGCCCCCCGCGGCCGGGCCAGTTCCAGTCCGACCTGTGCGCCGCGATCGAGCACGAGGCGCGGCGCGCGGAGGCGCTCGGCGTGCGCGTCGTGCGCATGCGCCTGGGCGTCGTGCTGGGGCGCGGCGACGGCGCGTACCCGATGCTGGCGCTGTCGGCGCGGCTGGGGTTCGGCGCGGTGCTGGGCTCGGGGCGCCAACCGGCGCCGTGGATCCACCTGGACGACGCGGTCGGCCTGATCCGCTTCGCGCTGGCCGACGGGGGCCTGGCCGGACCGGTCAACGCGGTGGCGCCGGGCACGCCCAGCCAGGAGGCGTTCATGCGCGCGCTGGCGGCGTCGTTCGGTCGCGGCGTGCACCTGAGGATGCCGCATGGTGTCCTGCGGCGGGCGCTCGGCGAGATGGCCGAACTGCTGCTGGAGGGCCAGAATGCGGTGCCGGCGGCCGCCCTGGCGGCGGGCTACCGCTACCGTCACCCCGTGCTGGAAGAGGCGCTGGCCGAACTGGCCGGACGCTCGCATCGACGTGCCGGGCAGCCCGGTCCCGCGGCGCTTTAGAGCGATTCGCCCAACTTTTTGTGCACCGCCGCACAAGTGCCCGCGGACCTGTGCACAATGCGCCTCGCGCCGCATCCGGGCACCCCTGACCGGGGGGACGCCGGAGTCCAGGCAGCTACCCGTCTCCCCACAGGACATCAGCATGAGCGCCCATTCCAGCCCCACCTCGTCGGCCGCCCAGGCCGCCCGCGCCGCCGTCACGCTGCCCAAGCTGCGCGAGATGCGCGCCCGCGGCGAGAAGGTGGCCATGCTCACCTGCTACGACGCCACCTTCGCGCAACTGCTCGACGAAGCCGGCGTCGACACGCTGCTGGTGGGCGATTCGCTGGGCAACGTCATGCAGGGGCGCACCACCACGCTGCCCGTGACGCTGGAGCACATGGTCTATCACACCGAGTGCGTCGCCCGCGTGCAGCCGGCGGCCTGGCTGATCGCCGACATGCCGTTCGGCAGCTACGAGAACGGCAAGGGCCCGGCGCTCGATTCGGCCGTGGCGCTGATGCGCGCCGGCGCGCGCATGGTCAAGCTCGAAGGCGGCGGCTGGACGGCCGAGGTCGTCTCGCACCTGGTCGCGCGGGGCATCCCCGTGTGCGCCCACCTGGGCCTGACACCGCAGCGCGTGCACGCGCTGGGCGGCTACCGCGTGCAGGGCCGCGAGGGCGACAGCGCCGCCGCACTGCACCGCGACGCGCGCGAGCTGGCCGAGGCCGGCGCCGCGATGCTGGTGCTCGAGATGGTGCCGGCCGCGCTCGCCACCGAGATCACCAGCGAGAACCCCGAGCTCATCACGATCGGCATCGGCGCGGGCGGCGGCACGTCCGGCCAGGTGCTGGTGCTGCACGACATGCTGGGCCTGGGCGGCGGCCGCAAGCCGCGCTTCGTGCGCAACTTCATGGCCGAGGGCGGCTCGATCGCCTCGGCCATCGGGCGCTACGTCGCCGCGGTCAAGGACGGCAGCTTCCCGCAGGCGGACGTCCACACCTACTGATCCCGACCGGGCCACGCGGCACACTGGAAGCCACCATGCAAGTCATCCACACCCTCGCCGACCTGCGCGCCGTGCTCGCCGGCTCGAGCAAGACGGCCCTCGTGCCGACGATGGGCAACCTGCACGAGGGCCACCTGGCGCTGGTGCGCGAGGCCGCGCTGCGCGGTTTCCCCGTCGTCGCCACGATCTTCGTCAACCGCCTGCAGTTCCTGCCGCACGAGGACTTCGACCAGTACCCGCGCACGCTGGAGCGCGACTGCCAGCTGCTCGAGGGCGCGGGCTGCGACATCGTGTTCGCGCCGAGCGAATCCGAGCTCTACCCCGAGCCGCAGACCTTCAAGGTGACGCCGCCCGCGGCCATCGGCGACCTGCTCGAAGGCGAGTTCCGCCCCGGCTTCTTCACCGGCGTGTGCACCGTCGTCATGAAGCTGTTCCAGTGCGTGCAGCCGGCCGTCGCCGTGTTCGGCCAGAAGGACTACCAGCAGCTGATGGTCATCAAGGCGATGGCGCGCCAGTTCGCGCTGCCCATCGAGATCATTGGCGCGCCCACCGTGCGCGCCAACGATGGCCTGGCGCTGTCCTCGCGCAACGGCTACCTGAGCCAGGACGAGCGCGCCGAGGCCACGGCGCTCGCGCGCGCGCTCCGCGCGATCGCGGCCGCGCTGCGCGAGGGCGCGCGCGACGTCGCGGCCGTCGAGGCCAGGCAGAAAGCCGAGCTCGACGCGCGCGGCTGGAAGACCGACTACCTGACGGTGCGCCGCCGCGCGGACCTGCTGGCGCCCACGCCCGAGGACCTTGCCGCCAAGACCCCGCTGGTCGCGCTCGCCGCGTCGCGCCTGGGCAAGACGCGGCTGATCGACAACCTCGAGATCGACCTGCAGGACACGTAAGGGCCGGGCTCCGAC
>DATCRO010000316.1:0-3367 GCA_036569025.1 Burkholderiaceae bacterium | reverse complement strand
CTTCAAGGAGGTGCCACTTACACCGCCGCCGGCGGCGCTGGCGGCGCCAGTAGCGAGACCACTGCCGCCACCGTAGGCGCAGCGCCCGGCGACATATCCTTCGACGGTCACAGCTACTTCGGAGGCTGGGCCGGCGCCGCCGGCTACAACAGCGCGGGCGGAAACGCGACAGCGCCCGGCGCGGCAGGCGGCGGGGGCGGCTCATACGGCAGCCTCGGCGGTGCAGGCGGAGCCTCAGGCGCATATTTCACGATCACAGTTCCCATCACCTCCGGCATGACTGAGATCACCGGCAACGTCGGCGCAGGCGGAACCGGCGGTGCTGCCATCAACACCGCCGTCGGAGGCAACGGCGCTCCGGGCGCTGCATGGTTCGTCTTCTACAGCGAGGAGTAAGGGGCCCATCGGCCTCAGCCATTCGAAGCCGCCCCGGGGCAGACCGGGGCGGCTTTCGCTTAGCTGCTGCCAGCAGGCGTCTGCGCCGATCGTTGCTCAACGCCGACGGTCTCAGACTGAAATATGCATGCGGGGAACGCAAGCCGGTGATATTCCAGCACTAATGGTAGGCGGCTACAAAAGACATGCCTACGCCCACCTCCGATTCAGGAGTAGCCTGACGTCCATTGATTGATCCGGGTGTGCGCCAGTCTCTGGCCTTGCGTTGTCGGTATACTGGCTCGACCAGATCGTCGCCACAACGGAGCGGCACACCAGGTACCGACCTAACACGAATACCGCGCCGCGCACGATCGAAAATTCGCATCCTGCTGGCAGTGGTTGTGCGGGATAGTGACAGCCTGATCCCAGCCAAATAAATTATTATTATCGACGAATCGCGGGTGTACGCAGTTACTGAAGTGCTCTAGTCCGCTGCGCATTTCGGTGCGCCATGTTGGTGACGAAGGCGGTGTTGTTGGTGTCGCGTGGAATCGGTCGCAGCAGAGTTGCGACGTGTGTAGCGGGCGTGTTGCTGGTGGCAGGCACGACAAGTGCCGGCCCATCTGGCGCTGCCCCTGGTGTAATGGCTGGGCAGGGCGTTGTGGATTCGGTGGTTTGGATGACCGGCGGACATGACCCTGGTCCGGAAATGCCGTTGCCGCCAGGGTGCACACCGGATTCCCCGGACCCGGCTTGTCACCCTCCGGAACACCACTCCGCTCCTGTCCCCTTTGTCCCGGTAATAGTTCCCAAATAACAGTTAATTAATTCTGTTTTCAGTCGTATGCCGGGCGGCAGTGCTGGAGAAGTTAGGCGTGGCATATGAGTGCCGCACCCGCTCGTCGTGGCTTACGGCTATCGAATCTCTTTGTGCCGTGGACGAATTTGAGCCTCAGACGATCGCCGCGTGTCGTGGGGTGGTTGCGTGTCGGTGTGTGAGGGTGGCGGCGGCGAGAGCTGTGACACCGATGCCGATCAGGAGCCACTCGATGGCGGGTGCCCACTGGGTGGCGGGGGTCATGACGGCGTTGAAATGCACCGGTTCATCGAGGTAGGCCGATGTGTTGAAGCCGGTGCGCGCGATCGGGTGGCCATCAGGAGCGATTACGGCGCTGATGCCGGTGGTACCGGCCACCAGCACGTAACGGTGATGCTCGACGGCCCGTACGGCGGCGAAGGCCAATTGTTGATGGCTCATCGTGGCGTCGAAGGTGGCGTTGTTAGTCGGCACGGCCAGCAGTTGCGCCCCGGCGAGCACCGCACCGCGCGGCGCACGATCGAAGAGGATCTCCCAGCAGGTCGCCACCCCAACCGCCACACCGGCGGCGTGCACCACACCGGGGCCCGCACCGGGAACGAAATGACTCACGTGCCTGGCATACGGCAGGCGTCCGAACAGGCCTGGCCAGGGTAGGTACTCCCCGAACGGCTGGATTATCGCCTTGTCGTGGCGAGGACCCCACCCGTTGCGCGGATCGAACACCATCACCGAGTTCAACCAGCGCGGATGCTCACGGCTCCAGCCCGGCCCGGCGCGAACCCCGCCAAGCAGGATTGGCGCGTTAATCGCCGCGGCCGCGGCCGCAATCTCTTGCGCGGCGTCGTGGTTGGTCAACGGATCGATATCTGAGGAGTTCTCCGGCCAGATCACCAGCCGTGGCGGGCGGGCCCGCCCGGCCGCGACATCGGCAGCCAACCGCAGGGTTTCACGCACGTGGAAGTCGAGTACCGCACGGCGTTGAGCGTTGAAATCCAACCCCAGACGCGGCACATTGCCTTGCACCACGGCCACCTGAACCGTCGGGCCCGCCCGACCGTCACCCAGCTGCATCCACACCACAACGGTCGCCGACGCGATCAACCCCAGACACAACCCCGGCAGCCACATCGACACCGCCGCATGCCTGCCGTGGCGACTAGCCCCGACCGCGGCGCCTACGCGACGCGCCAGTCTCAGCGAGCACGCCGTCACCGTGCACCCCGCCAGCACGACCGTCGCCGACAGCAAGCCCACCCCACCGACCGCGGCCACCGGTAACAGCAGTCCTGTGCTTTGACCGGTCCCGACCTCACCCCAGGGAAACCCGCCGAAAGGAACACGCGCCTTGACCCATTCCTGGGCAGCCCAAAGCGCCGCGAACCAGATCGGCCAGCCTGGCAGGTCACGCACCAACACCGCGCACACCCCGAACACGCCTGGATACAGAGAACACCCCGCCGCCAACACCAACCACGGCCATACCCCCACGAAATCACCGCTCCACCGCAACAGCGGCAGGTAGCACGCGAGCCCGAACACGACACCGCAGGCCAGCCCGCCCAGCGCTGTGGTCGCCGGCGTGATCAGCACCCACGCCAACAACGCGAACGCCGCGATCGCTGCAAACCACCAGTCCAACACGGGGAAGCTGGCCCACAACAACAATCCGGCAACTACCGAGACACCGCCGACCGTCAACCGGCGGGCCGGTGCAACACCCCAGTGCCTCAAGGCAAACGGATTAACGTTGGCAGATACCGAAGTCACAGTGGTTCAACAACGCGCACTTCGACGGGGAGAGCAATGGATCCGCCGCCTTCGATGGTTTGGACCAGCACTCTGCGGCCGCTGGTTGTGCCGGCCATGCCGAAAGCTGTTACCCAAAAGCGGTTTTCGCCCGAGTGGGCATCGACGGCGATCGTTGCGTCGATGAGGACGCGGCTGCTCCCGTCGACCTCGACGGCCTCAGTCGTCATGCGGTAAGGCTTTCGATGATCGTCCGGACCGGCTTGCATCAGTGTGACCAGATAGTAGACGGCCACGAGCGGGTTTCCGGCAGCGTCTGTTTGGCCGACCGGGGGGACGCCAATCCAGTCGAGCACTCCGCCGGTGACGTTGAGTTTCTGGTCGACGATTTCGGCGTGTGCTGCTAGGAACCCTCCGGTGATC
>DATCRO010000315.1:0-10744 GCA_036569025.1 Burkholderiaceae bacterium | reverse complement strand
GCGCACCTGCTGTTCAACGTGCCGCTGGCGGTGTGGATCCTGGAAGGCTTCATGAGCGGGATCCCGCGCGAGATCGACGAGACGGCCTACATCGACGGCTACTCGTTCCCGCGCTTCTTCCTGACGATCTTCGTGCCGCTGATCAAGGCCGGCATCGGCGTGGCCGCGTTCTTCTGCTTCATGTTCAGCTGGGTCGAGCTGCTGATGGCGCGCACGCTGACCAGCGTCAACGCCAAGCCCATCGTGGCGGTGATGACGCGCACGGTGTCGGCGGCCGGCATGGACTGGGGCACGCTCGCCGCGGCCGGCGTGCTGACCATCGTGCCGGGCGCGATCGTGATCTGGTTCGTGCGCAACTACATCGCGAAGGGTTTCGCGATGGGCAGAGTATGACGACTCCCACTCGCTTCGCTCGCCGCCCCCCGTGGGGGCTGGGCCGGCTTGCTCCGGAGCGGCCGCGCGCGCGCCGGCCTGGGAGCTGCTCTTCGCTCGATATGGAGGCATGAGAGATGTTCGATTGGATGGCCTGGACGCTCCCCGTCGCGGTGTTCTTCAGCTGCATCGTGCTGATGCTGATCGGCATGACGTTCTGGGAGGTCAAGTCCCCGACGACGCTGCGCCGCGGCTGGCTGCCGATCGCCACGACGCGCGGCGACCGCCTGTTCATCGGCCTGATGGCGGCCGCGTGGGTCAACCTCGGCTTCGTCGCGATCAGCGAGAAGTTGATGACCTGGTTCAACCTCGAGGCGGAGCCGTCAATCTGGTGGAGCTTCGGCTTGTCGATGGCGCTGCTCGCGCTGGTCATGCGCAAGGGTTGAAGTCCGGGTATTCGAGTTCGAGGGACCGGCTAATCCTTCCCAGCCGGTGCCGTGGGAGAAGACGGGAAGGCACACAGGAGACACACATGAAGATGCGCATGAATGCCGTGGCCTTTGCCGCTGCCGCCCTGGCTCTCGGCCATGGCGCGTGGGCGGGCGAGGCCGAAGCCAAGAAGTGGATCGACAACGAGTTCCAGCCGTCCACGCTGACCAAGGATCAGCAGATGGCCGAGATGAAGTGGTTCATCGACGCCGCCGCCAAGTTGAAGGCCAAGGGCGTGACGCAGATCTCGGTGGTGTCCGAGACGCTGACCACGCACGAATACGAATCCAAGACGCTCGCCAAGGCGTTCGAGGAGATCACCGGCATCAAGGTCAAGCACGACATCATCCAGGAAGGCGACGTCGTCGAGAAGCTGCAGACCTCGATGCAGTCGGGCAAGTCGATCTACGACGGCTGGATCAACGACTCGGACCACATCGGCACGCACTACCGCTACGGCACCGCGATCGCGCTGACCGATGCGATGGCCGGCCCGTGGAAGGAGTACACGAACCCGGGCCTGGACCTGAAGGACTTCATCGGCACCAGCTTCACCACGGCGCCGGACGGCAAGATGTACCAGCTGCCCGACCAGCAGTTCGCCAACCTGTACTGGTTCCGCGCCGACCTGTTCGCGCGCAAGGACCTGCAGGACAAGTTCAAGGCCAAGTACGGCTACGACCTGGGCGTTCCGCTGAACTGGAGCGCGTACGAGGACATCGCCGAGTTCTTCACGAACGATGTCAAGACCATCGACGGCAAGCCGATCTACGGCCACATGGACTACGGCAAGAAGGATCCGTCGCTGGGCTGGCGCTTCACCGACGCGTGGCTGTCGATGGCCGGCGAGGCCGACGTCGGCATCCCCAACGGCCTGCCGGTGGACGAGTGGGGCATCCGCGTCGCGGATGACAAGTGCACGCCCGTGGGTGCGTCGGTCGAACGCGGCGGGGCGACCAACTCGCCGGCGGCCGTCTACGCGCTGACCAAGTACATCGACTGGATGAAGAAGTACGCGCCCAAGGAAGCCACGGGCATGACCTTCGGCGAGGCCGGCCCGGTGCCCGCCCAGGGCCAGATCGCCCAGCAGATCTTCTGGTACACGGCCTTCACCGCCGACATGACCAAGCCGGGCCTGCCGGTGGTCAACGCCGACGGTTCGCCGAAGTGGCGCATGGCCCCCGGCCCGAACGGCCCGTACTGGAAGCAGGGCATGCAGAACGGCTACCAGGACGTGGGCTCGTGGACGTTCCTGAAGTCCAACGACCCGAACCGCGCGGCGGCCGCCTGGCTCTACGCGCAGTTCGTGACGGCCAAGACGACGTCGCTCAAGAAGTCGATCACCGGCCTGACGTTCATCCGCGACTCGGACATCCACTCCGACTACTTCACCAAGAACGCCAACAAGTACGGCGGCCTGATCGAGTTCTATCGCAGTCCCGCGCGCGTGGCCTGGACGCCCACCGGCAACAACGTGCCCGACTATCCCAAGCTCGCCCAGCTGTGGTGGAAGAACGTGGCCGTGGCCGTCACCGGCGAGAAGACGCCGCAGCAGGCGATGGACAACCTGGCCAGCGAGATGGACGACGTGATGGCCCGCCTGCAGCGCGCCGGGATGGCGCACTGCGCGCCCAAGCTCAACCCCAAGAGCGCGCCGAGCAAGTGGCTGTCGACCAAGGGCGCGCCGTGGGCCAAGCTGGCCAACGAGAAGCCCAAGGGCGAGACCATCGCCTACGACACGCTGCTGAACGCGTGGAAGGCGGGCAAGGTCCGCTGACCTGCAACGGTTGTCTCCGTGTCCGGCCGGCGGGCCGGACTCTCGAGCGCCCCGGTCGCCGCAAGGCGTCCGGGGCGTTATTCTTCGGCATGTCGAAAGGGGGCAGGCCTTCGCCTTCATCCGCAGGCAGCGCCGCCGCAATGGCCTGCACATTGGCCGCGGATGAAGGAGAGGCCAGACCCCTTGGCCCGGCCGCCCGCCATTGACCGCTCCCGATGAAGATCACCTTTCGCTGCGACCCCGCGCTGATCGACCTGCTGCCGCGCCCCGTGCCGGCGCGCACGGCGCTTCCCGACTGGCTGCGCGCGATGGCGCCGCGTGTGCCGTCCGCCGTGCACGGCCGCGAGATCCGCACCGTCAAGCAATGCCCGCCGTTCGTCGACGCGATGCGCCATGGCGTGCTGCTGGTGCTGCCGTGCGACGTGAAGGTCGAGCGCGGCATGCGCCTGAGCTGGGACTGGCCGCTGCCGGCGTTGACGGTGGAGGGGCACCCGCGCGCGCCGCTGAGCTTCCACGTGCCCGAGCAGATCGCGGGCTCGCCGCTGGCGCACGGCCAGCGTTCCGCGCTGAAGTTCAACAGCTTCTGGACGGTCGAGCTGGAGCCGGGCTGGTCGCTGCTTGCGATGCACCCGTTCAACCGCGACGACCTGCCGTTCCGCACCGTCACCGGCCTGGTGGACGCCGACCGCTTCAACGAGGTCGGCATCAACTTTCCCGCCGTGTGGCTGGACGAGGGCTTCGAAGGCGTGCTGCCCAAGGGCCTGCCCTTCGCGCAGTGCTGCGCGGTGCCGCGCGAGGCGCCGGAGCTCCGCTTCGAGCCGATGGCGCCCGAGCGCGTGGCCGGCTACAACGACGTCGCGGCGCGCATCATGGCGGGGCCGGGCGTGTACCGCAAGGGGTATCGCGACAAGGAAGGGCGCGGATGATCGGCCGCATCGTCGTCCTGGCCGGTGCGCTCGCCTGCGCCGGCTGCGCCGTCCTCGCCAACGTCACGCCCATCGGCGACGGCGCGTACATGGCGGTCGTCCGCAGCAACGACGTCAACGCTCGCGTGCAGGAGCAGCGGTCCAAGGCGATGTCGCAGGCCGAGGCGTACTGCGCCGAACGCGGCGCCGCGGTCGACGTCATCAAGTCGGTCGCCGAGCCACCGCCGCCCGGACAGGCGCCATCGGCCGAAGTCGACTTCCGCTGCCGCGGCGGGTCCTGAGCCGCCTCAGGCGGGCAGGGCGCGCAGCTCGGCCCGCAGGTCGTCCAGGTTCAGCCAGAGCCGCCCGGTGCCGGGCGTGGACAGCGCGTGCGCGATGCGGCCGAAGGTCTGCTCGCGCAGGCGGAACGCGCGGCCGTAAGCGCGCAGGGCGTCGTCGAGGCGGCCACTCTCCTGCAGCACGATGCCGTAGTTGACCAGCGCGTCGGCCCGCTCGGGGCTGGTGGCCAGCACCCGCTCCAGCGCCGCGAGGGCGCCGTCCAGGTCGTGCAGGTCCTGGCGCGTCAGCGCCGCCTTGAACCAGGCCTCGGGCAGGCCGGGCGCGAGCACCACCGCGCGTTCGAACGATTGCGACGCCGCGCGCAGGTCGTGCTGCGCCAGCGCGATGTCGCCCATCACGAGCAGCGTGGGCACGTGGTCGGGGCGCAGCACGAGGCTGCGCACCGCGTGCTCGCGCGCGGCGGCGACGTGGCCATCCTGCAGGTCCAGCACCGCCAGCAGCTGGTGCACCGCCGGATGGGGCTCGAACATGGCCAGCGCCTGGTCGCACACGATGCGGGCCCGCTCCGGCTGGTTCGCGTTGACGAGCCGGATCGACAGGGCGATCAGGTCGGTGATCTGCGGGGCTGGCGGAAGCTGCGGCGTGACCATGGGTGCATCGTAGTCGCTCCGGCGACGAGACTCGCGCTCGTGGCCCGGCCGCGGCTCAGGGGACGTCGACGTACAGCAGCGGCGCGATGCGCATGTCCCCGACGAGCTCGAACTGGTGAGTGGCCAGGTCGGTGCTCATGCGGTCGCACCAGGTGGCGCGCTCGGCCTCGCTCGCGCCGGGCGGCGGCATCACGGTGGCCAGCCGCTGGCGCGCGATGGCGCGCAGCGTGTCGCGCTGCTCGCCGGTGAAGCGCGCGAACGTGACGCGGTTGCTGCGGGCCAGGATGTCGGCGTTGCGGTCGCGCCAGTTGCGCACGCCGCCCTGGTAGCGCTCGACGAACGCGGGGCGCTGGCGGGTGCAGGTCTCGACGAGCGACTGCACGAAGAACTGGTGCACCAGCACGGTCAATATCGCGTCGGGCAAGCCGGGCGGGAAGGGCCGGCCGCTGACGTCGACCGCGGGCGTCTGGCCTTCGCCCACGACGGGGCGCTCGGTGATCGGCTTGCTGGACGGACGCAGGTCGAACGGCCCGGTGGCCGGCGCCACCAGCGGCGCCGGGATGGTCTTGCCGAGCTCGCGCGAGCGCATGCCCGGGTCGGTCGGCTTGCGGTCCGAGTACGTGATCTTGCCGTCCGGGCCGATGCTGCGGTAGGTGGGCGCGGGCGGCTCGGGCGCCGCGGCGGCCTCCAGCAGGAGGGCGCACAGCGCGAGGGGAAGCAGGCGCAGCAGTCGGGTCATCGATTGGCGTGGCCAGGACGGGATGGCGGGATTGTCGGCTGGTGGGCGCACGGAATGGAAGCCATCCTGTGTCGCACGTGCGACGGAGGTCACGGGATGTCTCGCCGCGACGGTACCACCTTCCGACAGCCCGGCGCCCGGGCGAGCCAGGGCGCCCCCCGAGTTTCAGGTGCCCGCCTGCAGCGCCTCGATCTGCTCGTTGAGCTCCAGCCAACGCTCCTCCAGCATCGCGATCTCGGCGCCCACGTGCGCCAGGCGCCGGCCGGCGTCGGCGATCTCGGACCCGGACATCGTGCCGGTGGACATCGCCGCCTCGATCTCGGCCTTCTCGGCGCCGAGCTTCTCCATGCGCTTGTCGATCTGCTCGACCTCGATGCGCAGCGGGCGCGTCTTCGCGGCGGCCTGCGTGCGGGCCTGCGCCGCGGCCTTGCGGTCGTCGTTGCGGGCGGCGCCGGGCCTGGTCTGCGTCGCGGCCGGGGTGGGCGCGGGCGCCGCCGCGGGCGTGGCGGGCCCCTTGGCGGCCTTGGCCGGCGGCGGGGTGCCGCCCACCAGGCTGTCGAGGTTGCCCGGCAGCGGCGGGGCGGGCTGGCCGCGGGCCACGGCGCGCGAGGTCTCGAGCAGCCACTTCTGGTAGTCGTCCAGGTCCCCGTCGAACGGCAGCACCGCGCCCTTGGCGACCAGCCAGAACTCGTCGCACACCTCGCGCAGCAGCGCGCGGTCGTGGCTGACCAGCATGACGGTGCCCTCGAACTCGTTGAGCGCCATCGACAACGCCTCGCGGGTGGTGAGGTCCAGGTGGTTGGTCGGCTCGTCCATCAGCAGCAGGTTGGGGCGCTGCCACACGAGCGAGGCGAGCACGAGGCGCGCCTTCTCGCCGCCGGACAGCGTGCCGATCACCTGGTGCACCATGTCGCCGACGAAGCGGAACTGGCCCAGGAAGTCGCGCAGCTCCTGCTCACGGCCCTCGGGGCCCACGGTCCTGGCGAGGCGCACCATGTGCTGCAGCGGGGTGTCGTCGGCGTGCACGACGTCCATCTCCTGCTGCGCGAAGTAGCCGATCGACAGGCCCTTGCCCTCGGTGACCTCGCCGCCGAGCGCGGGCACGCTGCGCGCGATCGTCTTGACCAGCGTCGACTTGCCCTGGCCGTTGGCGCCCAGGATGCCGATGCGCTGGCCCGCGAGCACCGTCTTGTTGATGTTGCGGACGATGACCTTGCGCGTCGGCTCGGTGTCCGGATCGACGTCGTCCTGCACCAGGTAGCCGCACTCCATGTTCGACATCGCCAGCATCGGGTTGGGCAGGCTCTTCGGCTCCTTGAACTCGAACGCGAAGTCCGACGCGGTCAGCACCGGCGCGATGCGCTCCATGCGCGCCAGCGCCTTGACGCGGCTCTGCGCCTGCTTGGCCTTGCTGGCCTTGGCCTTGAAGCGGTCGATGAAGCGCTGCAGCTGCGCCACCTTCTCCTGCTGGCGGCTGTGGGCGGCGGCCTGCTGCGACATGCGCTCGGCCCGCATCTCCTCGAAGGTGGAGTAGTTGCCGCCGTAGCGCGTCAGCGTGCCTTCGTCCAGGTGCACCGTGACGCCGGTGATGGCGTCGAGGAACTCGCGGTCGTGGCTGATCATGACGATCGTGCCGTCGAAGCGCTGCAGCCAGGACTCGAGCCAGACGAGGGCATCGAGGTCCAGGTGGTTGGTCGGTTCGTCGAGCAGCAGCAGGTCGGCCGGGCACATGAGCGCGCGGGCCAGCTGCAGTCGCATGCGCCAGCCGCCGGAGAAGCTGTTGACGGGCGCATCGACCTGCTCGTTCTTGAAGCCCAGGCCCATCAGCAGCGCCTGTGCGCGAGCCCGCGCGTCGAAGCCGCCGGCCTCGCCGATCTTCATGTGCGCGTGCGCCATCGCCTCGCCGTCCTCGGCGGCCTCGGCGGCGGCCAGCTCGCGCTGGGCCTCCATCAGCGGGATGTCGCCTTCGAGCACGAAGTCGGTGGCCGAGTCCTCGGTTTCGGGCATGTGCTGCGCGACCTCGCCCAGGCGCCAGCGCGCCGGGATCTCGAAGTCGCCCTGGTCGGCCTGCAGGCGGCCGGCCAGCAGCGCGAACAGGCTGGACTTGCCGGCGCCGTTGCGCCCGACCAGGCCCACCTTCTCGCCGGGATTGACGTTGACGTTGACGCCGTCCAGGACGATCTTCGTCCCCCGGCGCAGTTGCACGTTGCGTAGCGTGATCATGTTCAGGAACCGTGTTTCGGAAGCGGCGCAAGGCCGTCTTCCAGCATGGCGCGGGTCACCAGGAGCACCGCGTCGTCATGCAATTGCGTGGGAAGCCAGACGACCTCGAGGCCGGGGAAGGCGGCCTCGAAGAAGTCGCGCTCGTTGCCGATCTCCAGCACGAGCACGGCGTCGTCGGTCATGCGGTCGGGCGCGGCGGCGAACATCGCGCGGATGAAGTCCATGCCGTCGTCGCCGCCGGCCAGCGCCATGTCGGGCTCGGCCTTGTACTCGGCCGGCAGCTCGCTCATGGACTGTGCGTTGACGTACGGCGGATTGCACAGGATCAGGTCGTAGCGCCGGCCCGCGGGCAGCGCGGCAAGTCCGTCGCCCCGGTGCAGCGCGATGCGGCCCGCCAGATCGTGGCGCTTGACGTTGAGCGCGGCGACGGCGAGCGCGTCGACGGACAGGTCGGCGGCGTCGACGGCGACGTCGGGCCAGGCCATCGCGGCGAGCACCGCCAGGCTGCCGTTGCCGGTGCACAGGTCCAGCACGCGCGCCGTGTCCGGCGGCATCCAGGCGTCGATGACGCCCTCGGCGAGCACCTCGGCGATCAGCGAGCGCGGGACGATCACGCGCTCGTCGACCGTGAACGGCACGCCCTGCAGCCAGGCCTCGCCCGTGAGATACGCGGCCGGGCGGCGCGTGGCGATGCGCTCGCCGACGAAGGCGTCGAGCGTGGCGATCTCGACGTCCGTGAGCTCGCGCCGTGCGACGCCGTCGAGGTCGTCCAGCGGCAGGCCCAGCTTCCACAGCACGAGCCAGGCGGCCTCGTCGAACGCGTTGGTGGTGCCGTGCCCAAACGAAACGCCCGCCTCGTCGAGGCGGGCGCCGGCCCGGTGCAGGTAGTCGATCAGGGTCATGTC
Source organism: Burkholderiaceae bacterium (assembly GCA_036569025.1). Lineage (GTDB taxonomy): Bacteria > Pseudomonadota > Gammaproteobacteria > Burkholderiales > Burkholderiaceae_C > Scleromatobacter. Next base: position 2,384 of record DATCRO010000315.1, on the reverse strand, counting down.
GCGTTCGGCACGAGGAGGTTCTCCATCGCGCGCCGGTAGATGTTCTTGAGCCGTGGCACATCGGCCACGTCCACATGTTCGTCGATCTTGTGGATCGTCGCGTTGATCGGCCCGAATTCCACCACCTGCGGGCAAATGCGCGAGATGAAGCGGCCGTCGGACGTGCCTCCGGTCGTCGACAGCTCCGCGCGGACGCCGCCGGTCTCGTCGACGATGGCCTGCACCAGCGCTTCGCTGAGCGTGCCCGGCCGCGTGAGGAAGGGCGAGCCGCCGAGCGTCCAGGCGACGCGGTGCTCGACGCCGTGGCGCTGCAGGACCTCGACGACGCGCGCCTTCAGGGACTCGGGCGTCGACTCGGTCGAGAAGCGGAAGTTCAGGTCGATCACCGCCTCGCCGGGGATGACGTTGGTGGCGCCGGTGCCCGCGTGGATGTTGGAGATCTGGAAGCTGGTGGGCGGGAAGTGGTCGTTGCCGTCGTCCCAGCGCGTGGCGGCGAGCTCGGCGATGGCCGGCGCCGCGACGTGGATCGGGTTGCGCGCCAGGTGCGGGTAGGCGACGTGGCCCTGCACGCCGACGACGGTCAGGCGCGCCGAGAGGCTGCCGCGGCGGCCGTTCTTGATCATGTCGCCGAGCCGCTCGACGCAGGTGGGCTCGCCGACGATGCAGCAGTCGAGCTTCTCGCCGCGCGCCTGCAGCGTGTCGACGACACGCACCGTGCCGTCCACCGACGGGCCTTCCTCGTCGCTGGTGAGCAGGAACGCGACGCGGCCGGCGTGATCCGGGTGCGCCGCGACGAACTCCTCGGCGGCCACGACCATCGCGGCCAGCGAAGTCTTCATGTCGGCGGTGCCGCGGCCGTACAGCTTGCCTTCGCGATGGCTCGGCACGAAGGGCGCGCTGCTCCACTGGTCGTGCGGGCCGGTGGGCACCACGTCGGTGTGGCCCGCGAAGACGAGCGTCGGGCCCGGGCGCGCGCCTGCGCGCACGGCCCACAGGTTGCTGACGATGCCGTCGGCGGGGCCGAACGGCAGGTGCTCGCAGGCGAACCCGATGGCCTGCAGCCGCTGCGCGATCAGCGCCTGGCAACCCGCGTCGTCGGGCGTGACGGAGGGACGGGCGATCAGCTGCTCGAGCAGGGGGAGCGTGGCATCCATCGACGGGTCGGGAATGCGGTGCGTCAACCGTGCTTGGAGCGGTGCATCTCGACGGCCACGCCGCCCAGGCGCTGGCGCGGGGCCGGTTCCTCGGGGATCACGTCGAGCGTGATCTCGGTGAACGACGGCGCGTCGGACTCGACCTTGGCCGGCTGCACGCGCGACACCGGCGTCATCTCGTTCTGCAGGCGCCACAGCAGGTTGGTGGGGGAGTCGGCGCCCAGCAGGCCTTCTTCCTGCGTGACCAGGCCCTGGCCGATCAGGCGCGCGATGTCCGCCTCGAACATCTGCGAGCCTTCCGCCAGCGACTTGTCCATCGCCTCGCGCACGCCCTGGATGTCGCCGTTCTCGATCAGCTCGGCGATGAAGCGGCTGTTCAGCAGCACCTCGACCGCCGGCACGCGGCCGCCGGCCGTCGAGCGCAGCAGGCGCTGCGACACGATGGCCTTGAGCGCCGCGGCCAGGTCGCCCAGCAGCGCGGGCCGCGCTTCCGGCGTGTAGAACGACAGAATGCGGCCCAGCGTATGCGAGCTGTTGTTGGCGTGCAGCGTGGCCAGCACCAGGTGGCCGGACAGCGCGTACGAGATGGCCATCGACATCGTCTCGCGATCGCGGATCTCGCCGATCAGGATGCAGTCGGGCGCCTGGCGCAGCGCGTTCTTCAGCGCGATGTGCAGCGACGCGGTGTCGCGGCCCACTTCGCGCTGGTTGATGATCGAGCGCTTGTTCGAGAACAGGAACTCGATCGGCTCCTCGATGGTGAGGATGTGGCCCGACAGCTGCGTGTTGCGCCATTCGATCATCGACGCGAGCGACGTGCTCTTGCCGTTGCCGGTGGCGCCCACCACCAGCACGAGGCCGCGGCGCTCGAGCGCCAGCGACGCCAGCACCGGCGGCAGGTTCAGCGTGTCCATCGACGGGATCTTGTGCGGGATGCAGCGGATCACGGCGGCGATCGACGCACGCTGCTTGAACGCGGACAGGCGGAAGCTGCCCACCGCGCGAATGCCGATGCCCAGGTTCAGCTCGCCGGTCTGGTCGAGTTCCTCCAGTTGCACGGGCGTCAGCAGCTCGGCGAGCAGCGCGCGGGGCTGGCCGGGCGTGAGGATCTGGTCGGACACCGGCACCAGCTGGCCGTTGATCTTCAGCTGGATCGGCGAGTTGGCCGTCAGGTAGACATCCGATGCGCCCTTGTCGGCCATCAGATGCAGCACGCGTTCCATGTTTCCG
>DATCRO010000314.1:0-2604 GCA_036569025.1 Burkholderiaceae bacterium | reverse complement strand
CCGCCGAGCACGCCGCGCTGGCGGGCGTGGTGTATTACGCGGTCGTGCCGACGGTCTGCGGCTACCTGCTGTGGTATGCGGGCGCAGCCCGGGTCAGCGCGGGCGTGGCGTCGCTCTACACCGCGGTGCTGCCGGTGTCGGCGTTGGTGCTCGCGGCGATCGTGCTGCGCGAACCCGTCGGCGCCGGACAGTTGATCGGCACGGGGTGCGTGCTGGCCGCGATCGCGGTCGGGCGGCCTCGTGGGGGCGGGTCGCAACGTGGCACGGATCGCCATGCCGGGTAGCGCGGCCCGGCGTCATGGGAGCTGGGTCACGGTCAGCGTGCCCCGGGCCCGCGATTGATCGGGTGTCGTCGCGCCGGAGCGCGGGCGAAGGCGCGCGGGCACCTCAGTTGCGCCGGCTTGGCGGGATGCTCCGGCGCATGTCGGCAGAGTAAGCGGAGTAGGCGGAGTAGGCGGAGTAGGCGTGCAGCGCGCTCTGTTCCAGGGCCGATGCGACGATGTCCAGCTCGATCATCGCGTCCTCGAACAACGCATGGGCGATGCGCCTGAGCTCGCCGGCCAGCGCCAGTTCCGCATCCAGGTCAGGCCGCGGCGCGTCCGCTGGCGCCTCGAGCAGGCGCTTGCGGATCTCGCCCTCGACCGCCTGCGCGGCCTGTTCGGCCGCCTGCCACTTGCTGAACCTGGGTGTCGCGATCGGCATCGATCGAATCCTCGAACGCTGAGCTGCGAGAGGGGGGGGCGGTCGCCCCGGCGGTGTCGCGCGGCAAGCCGTCCGAGGCTCGACTTTACGCCGCCAGTCCGCTGCCCCGCAATCCGGCCGGCCAGGCGGGGGCGTCACCGCACACGCCGCGCGCCTTCGCAGGGCAGGTCAGCCCTGGGCGCGACCCGCCTTCGCCTCCCACGCGCACGACGCAGATCGACGACCGGCATGGCCGGCTGGTGCCTCTTGCCCGCCATCATCGCGTCTCGATGTTGCAGGAACGGCGTCCCGACCCGGCCGTCCTCGTCCTTGAAGGCCCCGCGACGAACTGCCGAGACGCCGCGTGGGTCGAGTGGCCGCGCACGCCGAGGGGGGAGGCGTCGCAGCCACGGCGAGGTTTGAAAACGATGCAGGAGTTCTCGCGCAGACGGCATCGGGTGTGCAACGGCCGCCCGTCGACCCGGCCGGCCCGGCGCCTCGTTGGAGCGAGCTTCTCTCGACGCGATGGCCCGATGGCCGCGGTCGGGCGTCAAAGCGAGCCAGGAACGAAAAAGCCGACCCGGGGGTCGGCTTTCGATCGCTGCAAGTCGTTGATCTGCAACGATGATTCTGGTGCCGGAGAAAGGAGTCGAACCCTCGACCTTCTCATTACGAATGAGCTGCTCTACCAACTGAGCTACACCGGCGTTTCAGCAATGCCCCACAAGTGGGATACCGCGAAGCCTGCCATTCTAGCGCAAAGATTTTCGCAGTGGCAAGAAGAGATCGAATCAAGCCGTGGCGTCCCGGGCACAAGCGCGTCGTGCCGCTCGACCGTGGACGGCAACGGCCGTGGACGCGCCACCTCCCGCTCATGCCGAACGCGTCTGCTCATGTTCCAGGAGCCAGCGCGCCGCCTCGGCAAGGTTCGTGCAGGTGTAGTCGGCGGCCGGGCTGGCGGTCGCGATGGCGGCCGGGTCGATCGGATCGGTGATGCGGATGCAGGCCGCCACGCCCGCGGCGCGCCCGGCCTGGATGTCGCAGGGCTTGCCGCCCACGATCACGCAGGACGCGAGGTCGAGCGACAGGTCGCGCGCCGCGCGACGCAGGAGGCCCGGGGCGGGCTTGCGGCAGTCGCACTGGCGGCGCCAGGCGGCCAGCGGGGCGTCGGCCAGGTGCGGGCAGTGGTAGACCTCGTCGAGTGCGATGCCGTGCTGCGCGAGTTCGCTGTGCATCCAGGCCGTCAGGTTGGCGTACTCGGCCGGCCCGTAGAGTCCGCGCGCGATGCCGCCCTGGTTGGTGACGACCACCAGTCCCCAGCCCGCCCGTTGCAGCGCCCGCAGCGCATGCATCACGCCGGGCAGCCACTCGAACTCCTCGGGACGGCTCACATGGCCGTGATCGCGATTGAGGACGCCGTCGCGACCCAGGAACACGGCACGACGCACGGTGGGGATCACGAGGCCTCCCCGCCGCGCGCCGATGATGTCGAGCCGCTCATGATTCCGTCGGCGCCAGGCGCGACGACGCACGCAGCCGGTCCATCAGCGAGGCCGTGGAGAAGACGTCGACGAAGGGCAGTGCCACCGCGTGTCCGCCCCAGCCGCGCACCAGCGCGCTCGCCGCCAGCTTGCTCATGTCCTCGTCGCCGCCCTTGACGTAGACCGACGGACGCAGCCGGGTCAGCAGCGCGATCGGCGTGGGCTCGTGGAAGATCACGACGGCGTCGACGCTCTCGAGCGCGGCGACGGCGAAGGCGCGGTCGCCTTCGGGGTTCAGCGGGCCGTCGTGCGGCGTGTCGGCAAGGCGGGCGGCGGTGTCGCCGCTGATTCCGACGACCAGCCGATCGCCGAGTTGCCGCGCCTCGGCCAGCCAGGCGATGTGCCCGCGATGCAGCAGGTCGAAGACGCCATTGGTGAACAC
>DATCRO010000313.1:0-4006 GCA_036569025.1 Burkholderiaceae bacterium | reverse complement strand
GGCACGATGGCTCCGGGCGGATCCCTCGACCGACCGGCGCTCGCACGCCGGCCTGCGCCATCGGTTCCTGCGAGCCCAGCGCCCGCTCAGGCGAACCGGTCGTCCGCCGCCCGCGCGTTCTGCCACGCATCGTAGGCGGCCAGCCGCGCACGGGTCCATTCCATGCTGGACCGGCCGCGTGCCTCGGCCCAGCCGCGCTCCATCTCGGGCTCGAGTTCCTCGAAGGTGGCTTCGGGATGGGCGACGACGTTGCGGTTGTAGTGGGCGACGCCGTACGCGTAGGCCGGGCCCCATTCGTCGTCGGCGTCGCGCGGCGTGGCGTAGGCGCGCGAGGCATAGTTGGCGCGCCAGTAGGCGTCCTCGGCGGTCGGTTCGATGGCCTCGGCCACGCCCTTGCCGGCCAGGCCGCCCGCGATCGCGCCGACGGCAGCGCCCACTGCGGTGCCGATGGGCCCGGCGACCGACGCGACCGCCGCGCCGAAGGCCATGCCGGCGGCGGCGGCACCCAGGCCCACGCCGATCGGATGCGAGCCGACCTCGCCCGACAGCGGGTCGCGGTTGGCGCCCGTGTCGGCGACGGCGGGCGGGGCGGGGACGGGATCCAGCGGAACGATCTTGGTCATGGCGAACTCCTGCGCGGCGGGTTGGCGCCGCATCGGCCGGTCGGGGCAACCACCGTTCCTGCTGCGGCGGGACGTTCAGGCCAGGAACGCTGCCAGCCGCGCGGCGACGGCGGCCGGCTGGTCGTGGTGCAGCATGTGGCCGCAGTCGTCCAGCAGCAGTCGTTCGACGCGCGGCACCTGCGCGAAGCGTTCCTCGAACTCGGCGCGCGGATAGCGGTTGCCCCAATACTTCGTGACGTCGGTGTCGGCGCCTTCGACCCACAGCACCGGCGCGGCGATGCGGCGCCAGCCGGCGACGATCTCGGCCGCGCGGTACGGCACCGGGTTGGTCAGCTTGTGCGCGGGATCGGCGCGGATGTGCCAGCGGCCGTCGGCACGCTGTTCCGACCAGTGCGGCGCGAGCCAGGCGGCCTTGTCGGCGGCCAGGCGCGGGTTGTTGGCGCGCAGCCGCGCGGCGACGTCGTCCACCGTGTCGTAGGAGCGCAGCGAGGGCGGCGCCTTCAGTTCGTCGAGCCACTTGGCGAGGCGCTCGGGCGCGTGCTCGGGCTTCATGTCGGGCAGGCCGAAGCCCTCGAGGTTGACCAGGCGCCGCACCCGGGCCGGCCGCGCGCCGGCGTAGTTCATCACCACGTTGCCGCCCATGCTGTGGCCGGCCAGGTCGACGGGCGCGTCGGGCGACAGGGCGTCCAGCACGGCGTCCAGGTCGCCGAGGTAGTCGTGGAACCAGTACGCGTCGGCGCCGCCGCTGGTGCTGCCGCCGAAGCCGCGCCAGTCGATCGCGATCACGTGGCGCGTGCCGCCCTCGATGCGTTCGAGCTCGTCGACGATGAACTGGAACGACGCGCCCACGTCCATCCATCCGTGCGTGAAGACCAGCGGCGGCCGCTCGGGCGTGGCGAGCGACGGGTCGCCCCATTCGCGCAGCTGGTAGTGCAGGTTGCGGATCGGGATCAGCCGCTTGCGGCCGGGCCGCCGCTCGACGTAGGCATTGGACGAGGTCATCCGTTGCACTGTAGAGGACTTCGCGTTCGCGCGCTGACCTGCGGGCGACAATGCCGACATGATTCCTGCCACCGCCCCCCGCGCCACCGTCCGCTTCGCCACGCGCGCGGACCTGCCCGTCATCGTGTCGCTGATCCGCGAGCTCGCGGTCTACGAGAAGCTCGAGCACCTGGCCACCGCCACGCCCGAGCGCCTCGAGCCGGAGCTGTTCGGCGACGGCTCGGTCATCGAGTGCCTCGTCGGCGAGCAGGACGGCGAGCCCGTCGGCTTCGCGCTGTTCTTCCACAACTTCTCGACGTTCCTGTGCAGGAAGGGCCTGTACCTGGAGGACCTGTTCGTGCGCCCGTCGGCGCGCGGCACCGGCATGGGCAAGCTGCTGCTGCAGCGCCTGGCGCAGATCGCGGTGGAGCGCGGCTGCGGTCGCTTCGAGTGGTCGGTGCTCGACTGGAACGTCGACGCGCAGGCGTTCTACGCGAAGATGGGCGCGACGATGCTGCCGGACTGGCGCATCTGCCGCGTCACCGGAGACGCACTGCAAGCACTGGGCAAGCCGGCGGCGTAAGCTGCCCGGATGAGAACCGCCGACAACCACGCCTCGCTCCACGCGGGTTTCGCCTGGAGCGTCCCCGAGCACTTCAACATCGCGCAGGTGTGCCTGCATCGCTGGGCGCGCGACACGCCGGCCGCGGTGGCCATCGTGCAGGACGCGGGCGACGAGCCGGCCGTGGCCTTCACCTACGCCGCGTTGCAGCGCGACGCGCGGCGGCTGTCGAACGCGCTCGGCTCGCTGGGCGTGACGCGCGGCGACCGCGTCGCCATCGTCATGCCCCAGCGCCCGCAGACAGCCGTCGCGTTGATGGCCGTGTTCCAGATGGGCGCCATCGCGCTGCCGTTGTCGACCCTGTTCGGCGCGGAGGTGCTGCAGGCGCGGCTCAACGACAGCGGAGCGCGGCTCGCGATCGTCGACGAGGCCTCGGCCGGCACGATCGCCGCGCTGCGTGGATCATGCCCGGCGCTGCTGAGGGTGATGGGCGCGGGCGCGGCCGACGGCCAGGGCGACGTGTCGTGGGACGCCTCGCTGGCCGCGGCGCGCGATGTCTTCGAACCCACCGACACGCGCGCCGACGACCCTGCGCTGCTGATCTACACGAGCGGCACGACGGGCCCGGCCAAGGGCGCCGTGATCCCGCATCGCGCGCTCATCGGCAACCTGAGCGGCTTCGTCGCGAGCCAGGACTGGTTCGAGGGCGACGGTCCGTTCTGGAGTCCCGCCGACTGGGCGTGGACGGGCGGCCTGTGGGACGCGCTGCTGCCCACGCTGTACTTCGGCCGCACCATCGTCGCGTCGCGCGCCCGCTTCGACGCCGACCTCGCGCTCAAGCTGATGGAGCGGCATCGCGTCACGCACACCTTCCTGTTCCCGACCGCGCTGAAGGCGATGATGCGCGTCGCGCCCGAGCCGCGGAAGTCGCACCCGCGGCTCGCGCTGAAGTCCATCATGAGCGCCGGCGAGGCGGTGGGCGAGGGCGTGTTCGCGTACTGCCGCGACAAGCTCGGCGTGGTCGTCAACGAGATGTTCGGCCAGACCGAGATCAACTACGTCGTCGGCAACTGCGGCCGCTACCGCGCGGTCGACGGCACGCTGGCGCCCGTCTGGCCGCCGCGCCCGGGCAGCATGGGGCGACCGTACCCCGGCCATCGCGTCGCGGTGATCGACGACGACGGCAACGAGTGTCCGCGCGGCACGCCGGGCGACATCGCGGTGCACGCGCGCGACGTGCACGGCGCGCGCGACCCGATCTTCTTCCTCGGCTACTGGAACAACGAGCGCGCCACCCGCGCCAAGTTCACCGGCAAGCCGTTCGAGTCGTGGTGCCGCACCGGCGACCGCGCGGTGATGGACGAGGACGGCTACCTCTGGTACCAGGGCCGCAGCGACGACCAGTTCAAGTCCTCGGGCTACCGCATCGGCCCGACCGAGATCGAGGACTGCCTCGCGCGCCACCCGGCGGTCGCGCAGGTGGCCGTCGTGCCCAAGCCCGACCCCGAGCGCGGCGCCGTCGTCAAGGCCTTCATCATGTGCACGGCGGGCGTGCGGCCCGACGCCGCGCTGGTGGAGGCGCTGCAGCAGCTGGTGCGCAGCCGCCTCGCGCCCTACGAGACGCCCAAGGACATCGAGTTCGTCGACGCCCTGCCGATGACCGCCACCGGCAAGCTGCAGCGCAACGTGCTGCGCAAGCTCGAGGAAGATCGCGCCGCGGGTCGCGTTGGCGCCTGAGCGTCGAACTTCCGCCGCCGCGATGGCGGCGCGATCAGACGATCAGAGCTTGTGCGCGCATTTGCCGAGCGCCTCGGCGGCGAGCAGAAAGGGCGCGCTGAGC
>DATCRO010000312.1:0-3973 GCA_036569025.1 Burkholderiaceae bacterium | reverse complement strand
TAGCTCGTGGCCTCGCGGATGATGTGGCGCGCCACGAACTCCGGCGTGTCCTCGAACATGTGGATGAAGCCGTGCAGCTCGCGCAGGATGTCGTTGGGGATGTGCTGCGACGTGCGCGTCTCGCCGTACAGGTAGATCGGGATCTCCGGATTCCTGGAGCGGATCTCGACGATGAACTTGCGCAGGCTCAGCACGGCCGGATCGAGCTCGGGACCGGGCGTGAACTCCTCGTCGTCGATCGACAGGATGAACGCCGACGCGCGGCTCTGCTGCTGCGCGAACTGCGACAGGTCGCCGTAGCTGGTGACGCCCAGCACCTCGATGCCCTCCTTCTCGATCGCCGCGGCGAGCGCGCGGATGCCCAGGCCCGAGGTGTTCTCGGAACGGAAGTCCTCGTCGATGATGACGATCGGGAAGCGGAAGCGAAGCATGGCACGAGGCCCGCTCGGAGGGCGGGCGTGGCGGGGTGGAAAACGGGCGAAGCGCGAAGTGTAGGGCCGAACGCTTTCCGCGCAATGTCAATCGGGCCATCTCCGGGCACACCCCCGGTCCGGCGACCCGATTCCGCAACAAACGCCCTGCCCGACCGCGGCCGGTGTCTCGACAGCGTCACGGCACTGGACAGACCCCGGCGTTCATCAGCTAGAATAGCCGGCTACCCCGGAAGGGTGGATGAGCGGTTTAAGTCGCATGCCTGGAAAGCATGTGTAGGTTAATAGCCTACCGCGGGTTCGAATCCCGCCCCTTCCGCCAGACAGGAGCCCCGAGCAATCGACTTGCTTGGGGTTTTTTGCTTTCCGGGCGCGCCATTACCGCGCCGCGTGCCGCATCCCGCGGCGTTCCAACGAACTGGCCGCCGGCTCGAGTCCCGGGCCCGTCTCGACCTCGAAGCGCACGAAGCGGTGCGCCGCGCACCCCACGCTCACACCACCGGCATCGCGCTCCCGAACTCGACCGGCACCTGGCGCTCGCGCAGAGCCAGCTCGTCGCGGGCGGCGAGGATGGCGTTGTGGAGCTGGTGCCGGTGCACCGTGTTCGGGTCGGTCGCGGCCCAGCGGCTGACGACCTCGTCGGGGGCGTCGCCGAACATGGACCAGGCGCCGTTGTCCAGGCGCCAGAGGATCTTGATGTCCCAGCGCAGGCCGTGGACGGTGCGGAGAATGCGGTCTGGCACGTTGCTACCCTCTTTCTGTTGATTCAACGGCGGCGACGGGTCGCGCGCGCCTCGACGTCGCGGCGGATGGGGCCGCGAGCCAATGGCGCACGTGCAGAGCAATCTTCGAGCCAACGCGGGCGATCCCGCATGCGGCGCGCTCGAATCGGGGCGAACGGCCTCCCGGGCGTGTCGCAATGCACGAGTAGCCGCTACCGATCGATCGACCTGCTGGATGGATTCGCCGTGCAAGCGGCGGTTTCTGCCGCAACGGCCCGGCAGGAAGAGGGAATTTCGCCACCCGTCGCGCAGGCGTGCGGCGCGACCCCCGGGGCCGCTGCGGGTCCGGCGGACCGGCCGGTCGACGCCGGCGTGGCCTCAGGCCCAGGGCGCCCCGTAGTGCTCGTGCACGGCCCGGCTGTACGACTCGTCGTAGCTCGGACGCGCGTCGATCGGGTGGCGCGGCGCGTCGCCGAGCTGTTCCTTCTCGAGCGGCACGACGTAGCCTTCCTTGTCGACGTCGTAGCGCAGCATGCTCCACGGCAGCGGGTAGCGGTCGGCGCCCATGCCGAGGATGCCGCCGAACTCCATCACCGCGTAGCGGATCCGGCCGGAATGCTTGTCGATGACGAGGTAGTCGATGGAGCCGAGCGAGTCGCCGGCGGGGTTGAAGACGTCCGTGCCGGCGACGCGGTCGGACGTGATGACGGGGTTGGACGAGGTGACGGTCTGCATGGCGCTGCTCATGGGAGGAACGTCGCGGGCGGTGGCCGCGACCTGGCCCGTCGATGGCACGCCGCGTACCCGAGCGACCGCGCGCCGCGCCTTCAGCGTCGCGGCCGCCCCTTGTCGCCCCGCCCTTCGCGCAGCCCGTGCTCGCGTTCGCGCTGGCGCAGCACGTCGATCATGACGTTGAACGTGCGGCCCAGCGCGCCGATCTCGTCGCCGCTGGCCACGCGCACGCGCGCCGCGTCGTAGTCGCCGCGCTTGAGCGCGTCGGCCGCGTGCGTCAGCGCCTGGACGGGCCGGCTGATGCTGCGCGCGAACACGATCGCCAGCAGCACGAAGAACGTGCCGACGGCGGCCACGCTGACCAGCAGCTGCACGAAGATCAGGCGCAGCGGCGACTCGAAGCTGTCGCGCGATTCCGTCACGCCCACCACCCAGTCGACACCCGCGACCGGCGCGAAGCCCGCGACCTCGCGCGTCCTGGAGATCGACGACTCGTAGTCGATCGTGCCCTCGCCCTTGGCTCCGATCATCGCGCCGGCGAGCATCGGCATGCCCAGGCTGTCGACATGCTTGAGGCGGAAGCGCTGGTCGGCGGCGATGCGCTCCTGCGCCTGTGGCCGCAGGTCGGCCAGGCTGTGGAAGCGCAGGCGCTCGATGCGGTGGTGGATCAGCACGCCGTCGCCGTCGACGAGGAACGGCTCCTGGTTCATGTTGCGCACGCCGTCGACGATGGCGTCGATCGCCTCGGCGCGCAGCCGCAGCGTGACGACGCCGATGGCCTGGCCCTCGTGCATCACCGGGTAGGCGATGTAGACGCCCGCGCGCCCCGCGACCGAGCCGACGATGACGCTGGTGATGAACGAGTGGCCGCCCATCGCCACCTTGTAGTACTCGCGGAAGGCGTAGTTGCCGCCGACGACCTCGGGCGCGGTCGAGACCAGCGCCGTGCCGCGCGCGTCCATCAGCGTGAGCAGGTGCAGGTCGGCGTTGGTGCCGACGATGCTGTTCAGGCGCGCCAGCAGCAGCGCGCGCTTGTCGGGGTCGGCCGGATGCGCGAGCAGGTCGGCGACGTCGGGGCCCGCGGCGATGAAGGCGGTCACCCGCCGGCTATCCTCGACGAGCTGCGCGAGCCGCCCCGACGTGGCCAGCGCCAGCCGCTCCAGGTTGCGCCGCTCGGAGTTGGCGAGCGCGTCCACGTTCTGCGTGTAGTTGTACCAGGCGGTGATGCTCATGGGCAGCACGGCGGCGAGCACCAGCGCCATCACCATCTTGACCACCAGCGGCCAGGACGTCGGATGCAGCGCGCGATGGGCCAGCAACCGGGCGACCAAGCCGCGGCCTGCGCCCGGCGCGTCGGCGTCGCCGGCCAGCGCCTCCTGCAGGCCCAGGCTGGACGCGTGGGCGGCGAACAGCGCGCGGCGGAAGCTGCCGACGTCGCGCGGCCGGTCTTCCGCCCGCACCTGCAGCGCCCAGTCGATGGCACGCAGGAAGTCCGGGCCGAAGCGGCCGGCCCCGGCCTCCTCCGCGCTGATGTCGGCCTGCGGCGTGCGCTTGCGATCCATGGCGTCGCGCGGGCGCTTGCCGCTGACCATCCAGTACAGCGTCGCGCCCACGGCGTAGAGGTCGGTCCACGGCCCCTGGTTGTCGCCCAGGTACTGCTCGATGGGCGCGTAGCCCGGCGTGAGCATGCTGGGCGCGTCGGGCAGGTCGCCGGCGGCGGGCCGCGCGGCGCCGAAGTCGAGCAGCACGAAGCTGCCGTCGGACTCGCGCACGCAGATGTTGCCGGGCTTGATGTCCCGGTGCAGCACGCCGGTGCGATGCACGAGCGCGAGGCCGTCCAGCAGCGGGGCCAGCAGCATCACGAGGTCGGCCTCGGTGATGCCCGGCGCCGGCCGCTGCGACGGCGGCACGCTGTCGGGGGCGGCCGCCGGCGGGGCATTGAACTGCTCGGCCCACCAGTTCAGCAGCGGGCTGCCGCGCTCGTAGTCCATCACCATGTAGGCGGTGCGATTGGCCTCGAAGAAGCGCGCCACGCGCACGATGTTGCCGTGGCGGAACGTGGCCAGGGTGCGCGCCTCGACGAGGAAC
>DATCRO010000311.1:0-3929 GCA_036569025.1 Burkholderiaceae bacterium | reverse complement strand
CCGACGCCGACGGCTCGGGCCAGTGCATCGGCATCATCGAGCTGGGCGGCGGCTACCGGCCCGCGGACATCACCGCGTACTTCGCCGCACTGGGCATTCCCACGCCCAAGGTGAAGGCGGTGCTCGTCGACCACGCCAAGAACCACCCCACCAACGCCAACAGCGCGGACGGCGAGGTGATGCTGGACATCGAGGTCGCCGCCGCCATCGCGCCCAAGGCGACCATCGCCGTCTACTTCGCGCCCAACACCACGGCCGGCTTCCTCGACGCCATCACGAAGGCCGTGCACGACGACGTCAACAAGCCGTCGGTGATCTCGATCAGCTGGGGCGCGTCGGAATCGAACTGGACGGCCCAGGCGATGACGCAGTACGACCAGGCGTTCCAGGCCGCGGCCGCGATGGGCGTGACGATCTGCGCGGCCTCCGGCGACAACGGCTCGTCGGACGGCGTCCCCGACGGCAAGGTGCACGTCGACTTCCCCGCGTCCAGCCCGAACGTGCTCGCGTGCGGCGGCACCAAGCTGCTGGCCTCCAGCGCCACCAGGATCTCGTCCGAGGTCGTGTGGAACGAAGGCGCCACCACCAGCGCCACCGGCGGCGGTGTCAGCGGCTTCTTCGCGCTGCCGTCGTACCAGGGCAAGGCCGGCGTGCCCGTGGCCGCCGGCGCGGGCGGCAAGGCCGGGCGCGGCGTGCCCGACGTGGCCGGCGACGCCGACCCGTCCACCGGCTACGAGGTGCGTGTCGACGGCGAGAACATGGTCATCGGCGGCACCAGCGCCGTCGCGCCGCTGTGGGCCGGCCTGATCGCGCTCCTGAACCAGAAGCTGGGCCACCCGGTGGGCCTGATCAACCCGCTGTTGTACGGCTCGCTCGCCGGCAAGGGCGCGACGCACGACATCACGTCGGGCAACAACGGCAGCTACAGCGCCAAGGCCGGCTGGGATCCGTGCACCGGCTGGGGCTCGCCCGATGGGGCCAAGCTGCTGAAGGCGCTGGGAACCTGAAAAACCGGGCGGCGCCGCGCGCGGGCCACGCGCGCGCGCCTGCCCGCGCCTCACGCGCCCTGGCGCACGCGCGAGGTCGAATGAAAGACGCCCCGGCCGCTCGCGCGCCGGGGCGTCGTCGTTGCGGCACGTGGCCGCAACCTGCCGCGGGGTCAGAACTTGTAGTTGGCGCCGACCACGACCGCGCGACCCGTCGGGTCGGCGTAACGGCCGTCGTAGCCGACCTGGTTGCCGCCCACGATCTTCAGCGACAGCGGCGGCTTCTCGTCGAACAGGTTGGTGATGCCGAAGGTGACGCGCAGGTTCTTCGAGGCCTGCCAGCGCGTCTGCCAGTCGACGACCTTGTACGACCGGACATGGCCGTTGTACGCCACGCCGTCGCCTTCCGAGCCATCAGGCAGCAGGGCCGAGACGTTGCCCGAGTCGGCCGTGAACGCCTGGTCGGCATAGCCCGACTTGTAGTTCACGATGAGCGTATGCGTGAAGTCGCCGTACTCCAGGCCCAGCGCCAGGCGCCAGATGTCGCGGAACGTGACGTTGTTGTCGCCGCCGAAGCGTCCCAGGTCGGTCTGCTTGCCGCCGGGCAGCTCGTAGTCGGCCTTGAGCATGTGCGTGCCGCCGAGGTCCGCCGTGATCTTGCCGAACGGCGTCCGGCTGTTCAGGGCGATGTCCCAGTCCAGGCCCTGGTAGTTGGCGCTGCCGGCGTTGAACGGCTTCTGCAGCAGGCCCACCGTCTGGTAGCCGGCCGGATCCGTGTAGGGGACCACGAACAGGCTCTGCAGCGCTGCCGCGTTGGCGAACGCGTAGCCTTCGGGCATGCCCGACAGGATCTGGTTCTTCAGCTTCACGGCCCAGTAGTCGAGGCCCAGCGAGATCGACTTCGTCGGCTCCAGGCGGCCACCGAGCGTCCACTGCTTGGACGTCTCGGCCTTCAGGCCCGCGGCGCCGCTGGCCGGGTTGCCCAGGGCGATCAGGTCCCACTGGTCGGCTCCCGGACCGTGCGCCACGCAGGCCGGGGCGGTCGGGAACGGACACTCGTAGGAACCCGAGGTGTTGGTGCTGAAGGCCAGCGGCGCGGCGATCTGGTTGATCGAGGGCGCCTTGAAGCCCGTGCCGAAGGAGCCGCGCAACAGCAGCATCTCGGCCGGCTGCGAGCGGAAGCTCAGCTTGAAGGTCGGGTGGCTGAAGCTGTTGCCTTCCTGCTCGGCCGGCCGCGGCGACAGGTTGTTGGGGACCTGCGTGAAAGGCTTCTCGTTGTGGACGCGGTCATAGCGGTCGAAGCGCACCGAGGCCGTGAGCTCCGTCTTCTTGGCGATGGGCATCAGCAGTTCGCCGAACACACCGTAGTTGCTGCGGCGGGCTTCCATCGGCACGTAGCCGTAGAAACCGCCGACGGCGTAGTCGGTCTTGCCGGCCTGGGCCGCGGTGCCGTTGCCGAACTCGGCCAGCTCGCTGGTCGACTGCTCCATGCTCTGGCGCGTGTAGTCGAAGCCGAGCGCCAGCGAAGAGCGGCCACCCGGCAGGTCGAACAGGTCCTTGGACGCGTGCAGGTTGAGCACGTCCTGGGCGACCTTGGTGTGCAGGAACGTGCCGCTCAGCAGGGCCGGGGCCAGCGTCTGGCCGTCCTTGGGCACCATGGGGTCGTAGGCGCCCGACGCGATCAGGTTCACGAACTTGTTGAAGTCCATGTAGCCGCCGGCGAGGTTGTCCGAATCCTGGTTCTTGGACACGGTGAAGCTGGCGGTGTAGTCCCAGTTGAACGCGGTGCCTTCGGCGCCGAGGACGTAGTGGTTGGCCACCGTCTCCCACTGGTCGGTGCGGTCGCCGGCCTCGAAGGCGCGGTAGTACAAGGTACCCCCGGCGCTGGTGTCGCCATGGGCGTTCTCGTAGGGAACGACGTACTTGTTCCAGAGGATGTCGAGCGGCCGGCCCGGCAGGTCGTGCGATCCCAGGCCCATCGGCTGGGCCGGCGGCGCGAACGCAGCGGTCATGTCGAACTTCGACCACATGTACTCGGCGAACAGGGTGTTGGTCTCGTTGAGCTTGAAATGATCGCTCACGTAGAAGCTGTCACGGCGGGTGCTCGGGATGTCCTGCACCGTCGCCGCGTAGTTGGTGCGGCACTTGGTGCCGGCCACGAACACGGCCGGGTTGTCCCCGCAGTCCCCGTTCTGGTTGAAGGCCGCGTTGAACGACAGGCCGCTGTCCAGGTACACGTTGCCCGGCAGTGAATTCCGGGAGGTCTGGTCGAGGATCGCCGGCTGCCCGTCGATCGTGATCGGGATCAGGCCGCCGCGCCGGGAGACGGCGCGCTGGCTGGCCATCAGCTGCTTCTGCACGTCGTGGCTGTAGGACAGGAACAGGTTGTTGCCCGTGGTGTCGAGGTCGCCGAAGCCCTTGCTGATGCCCGCGCTCCACTTGGCACCGCCGGCCAGGTGCGGCTTGCTGCCGGTGACGGAGAACAGGCCGTCCGTCGTGTTCTTCTTGGTGATGAAGTTCACCACGCCGGCGATGGCGTCGGAGCCGTACAGCGCCGACGCGCCGTCGGTCAGCACTTCCACCCGCTCGATGGCGTCGAGCGGCAGCGTCGACAGGTTCACGGAACCGTCGCCGCCCGAGGCACCGAAGCCGCCGAACGGCGCGACGCGCCGGCCATTGAGCAGCACCAGCGTGTACTTCTGGTCGAGGCCGTGGATGGCCGCCGTGGTGTTGCCGTTGCCGTTGCCGTTGACGGAGCTCGAGGACTGCTGGAAATTGCCGCCGGTCATCGCCGGCAGCTTCTGGATCAGTTCGGTGATCGAAGCGGCGCCGGACTTGTCGATCTCGTCGCGCGAGAGGACGGTGACCGGCAGGGCGCCTTCGGTCTCGACGCGGCGGATCGCGGAACCGGTGATCTCGACGCGCTGCGTGGCTTCGGGAGCG
>DATCRO010000310.1:0-2102 GCA_036569025.1 Burkholderiaceae bacterium | reverse complement strand
GCGTCACGCGATCCGGGCCGTGCGGCGCCAGCTCGACGCGGTCGACCGCGAGTTCCAGCGACGCGAGCACCAGCAGGTTCAACGCCGCCGCGGCGGCGAGCCGCGCGACGCTCCAGCGGCGCCGTCGCAGGCTCGCCCAGTCGGCGGCCGCGGGCGCGCGCTCAGTCATCGCCGGGCTCGCCGTCGGCTGCGGCCGGGGCGTCGCCGGGCCGGTATTCGAGGAGGTCGCCGGGCTGGCACTGCAGCACCTCGCAGATGGCGGCCAGCGTGTCGAAGCGCACGCCGCGCACCTTGCCCGATTTGAGCAGCGAGATGTTCTGTTCGGTGATGCCCACGCGTTCGGCGAGCTCGCGCGAACGCATCTTGCGTCGGGCGAGCATCACGTCGAGGTTGACGATGATGGCCATGTCAGACGAATCCCGCGTTGTCCTCGGCCACGCGGGCAGCCTCGGCCATCACGCTCGCGATGGCCAGCAGCACGGCGCCGATCAGCAGCATCGCGAAGTCGCCCGACGTGAACTGCAGGTTGAGCTGGCGCGTGCCGGGCTGGCGGTCGAACGTGACGATCACCGACAGCAGCGCGCCGTAGATCGGGGAGACGAACGCCAGCGTCAGGACGCAGCGCGCGAAGCCGCGCAGGTCCAGCAGCGCGCGCTGGCTGAACACGCGGCCTCGCGCGTACTCGCCGAACAGCCGCCACAGGCGCTGCAGCGCCAGCAGCGCGATGCCCACCGGCAGCAGCGTCCAGAGCCCGCCCAGCACTTGCGTGTGCAGCGCCATCTGGTCGATGTCGACGTCGGCGGCTTCCTTGATCTGCGAGTGCGCGTGGCCGGGCACGACCCACACCCACGCGGCGCAACCCACCGTCAGCAATGCGCCGACGACGATCAGGACGCGCACCAGCAGTGCGAGCCGCCGCAGGCGCTGGGCAAGCTCGTCGGGGACACCGCCGCGGGGAGGTTGGGCCATGGGTGACGTTGAACGCAGTTCGACAAGAATTTATTGTAAAACGATAAAACATCATCATGCAATGATAAGGTCTCCGAGCCATGCACCAAGACCCCGATGGGCACGGCCCTTTACTCCGATGAGCCCTCGACCGCAATCCCATTGACAGGCCATCAGGAACCGGCCCGGGCGGCCGGGCGACAATCCGCGCATGGCCCGCAAGAACCACGTCAGCGAAACCCCCGCCACGCAGTGGCTGCGTGCGCAGGGCGTCGCCTTCACCGAGCATGTCTACGACTACGTCGAGCACGGCGGCACCGGCGAATCCTCGGCGCAGCTGGGCGTGCCCGAGCACGAGGTCGTCAAGACGCTGGTGATGCAGGACGAGGCGGCGCGGCCGCTCGTCGTGCTGATGCACGGCGACCGCACGGTGTCGACCAAGAACCTGGCGCGCGCGATCGGCGCGAAGTCGGTCGAGCCGTGCAAGCCCGAGGTGGCGCAACGCCACAGCGGCTACCAGGTCGGCGGCACATCGCCGTTCGGTTTCCGCAAGGAGGTGCCGGTGTACGTGCAGGAGACGATCCTCGCGTTGCCGCGCATCCTCATCAACGGCGGACGGCGCGGCTACCTGGTCGGGATCCCCTCGGCGGTGCTCGTCGACAAGCTGGGCGCCAAGCCGGTGCAATGCGCAAACTGAAGGTGCGCTGAAGCGCCGAACATGGTGCGGTTTTTCGATGCACGGACCGCTTGTCTAGTCAATTTGCGCGGCGAAAAACTGACAGCAGGGTTTGTGCTGGGAGGGTTCACATTGTGGCAATGCACACAATCGCGCACCTGAGGGACCCGTTGTAATGTTTCCTTAACAAAAGGATACGAACAACGCGGTTGATCGGACAAGAACGACCCCACCCACGAGGAAGGAACTCCATGTTCAGCCGCACCAAGATCTGTACTGCTTTGTTCGCCGCCATGGCCGCGAACGCCTGGGCCCAGAACGCCGCTCCCGCCGCAAACGCTCCCGAAGCCACGCAGCGCGTCGAGATCACCGGTTCCGCGATCCGCCGCGTCGAGACCGAAGGCGCCCTGCCGGTCACCGTCCTCTCGCGCGACGAGATCGACAAGTCCGGCGCCGCTTCGATCACCGAACTGATCCA
>DATCRO010000309.1:0-2801 GCA_036569025.1 Burkholderiaceae bacterium | reverse complement strand
CCTCGCCGCGCGGCCATTGCGCGCACACGGCGCGGTACAGGCCCTGCGCGCCCTCGTCGCTCGCCGGGCCGCCGGCCGCGGGCAGGCGCGGGGCGTCCTCCGAGCAGATCACGGAGAAGTGCTGGCCTTCGGACAGGTCGGTCGGCAGGTCGTTCGTCGACGATGCGATCGCCATCAGCACGTCGAAGCGGCCGGCGGCCGCCTCCTCGATCGCGTAGGGCAGGATCGCCGCCTGCGCCGGCTGGTACAGCGGCCGGCGCACGGCGCCGCGCACGGCCTCGGTCGTGATCGTCACGTGCAGCGGGCGCCCGGTGACCGGGTCGTGGATGTCGACGGCACGCGGCAGCGAGGCCTGCAGCGCCTGCCAGCGCTGCGGCAGCGCCGGATGCGTTTGCGCGCAGGCCTTGTCGGCGGCGCAGTCGGCGAACAGCTTGTCGAGCGCCGCATTGCCGTCGACGTCGTCGCTGGCGGGCAGCACCATGTCGGGCGGCGCCACGCCGTCGATGACCGCGCGCCGCACGTGCGCCGGATACACCCTCAGGTATTCGAGCGCGGCGCGCGTGCCGTAGCTGATGCCCACGAGATCGACCTGCTCCGCGCCGAGCGCGACGCGCACGGCGTCGGCGTCGGCCATCGCGATGGTGGTCGTGTAGAAGCGCAGGTCGCCCCAGGGCAGCGCCTGCAGCTTGGCGCGGCAGGCCTGCAGCGCCGCCACCTCGCGCGAGCGATCGAGCGCACGGGCAAGCGCCTCGTCGGGCGGCGGGATGTCGCACTGCAGCGGCGCGCTGTGGCCGGTGCCGCGCTGGTCGATCAGCACCAGGTCGCGCCGCTGGCCGAGGCGCTGCAGGAGCGACTGCACCGTGCCGGCGAGGCCGACGGCGCTCTGACCGGGGCCGCCGGCGAAGAAGAAGACCGGGTCGGGCTGCTTCTGGCGGGCGAGCGCCGGAATGACGACCACGTGCAGGTCGATCTGCGTGCCCTGCGGCCGGCTCGGGTCGAGGGGCCGCTTGAGCACGCCGCACTGCGCGTCGTGCTCGAGGCCGGCGAGGCGGCAGGTGTGCAGCGCCAGCGTGGCGCCCCAGGCGCCTGCGCCGGCGAACGCCAGCGCCGCGGCGAGCGCCGCGCGCCGGACGAAGCGCCGGGTCACGGATGCGCGGACGCGGCGCCCGCCCCCTTCTTCAACGTGGCCGGGTCGAGCCTGGCGAGGTCGCGGAAGCCGCCCACGAGCTGGCCGTCGACGAACACCATCGGGAACGTCGTCCAGCCCGTCCACAGCTTGAGCGGCAGGCGCTTGCGCCATTGGCTCGCGTAGTTGCCGTACTCGATGTACTGGTACGGGACGCCGGCGGCGTCGAGCCACTTGCGCGCCTTGCGCGGGAACGGGTTCCAGCCCATGCCCACGACGACCACCTTGTTGGCCGCGATCGCGGCCTGCACCTCGGCGATCACGGCGCGGCCTTCGTCGGCGATGCGGGCGCGGATGGCGGGGTGGATGCGGGAGACGTCGAGGATCGGTCGGGTCACGGTGCGGAGCCTGTCGTTGAGCTGGCTCGCAGCGTAGCAGACCCGCCTGTCGCCCCGCTCCCGTTCGGCGGCGATCCACGTCGTTTCGTCGAATGCCCTGCCCTGCAACATGGCGGCGTTTTGGGCATCATGGGCGCCCGCCCACGCCGGGCAGTCCGGCGCGTTCCCCATTCACCGAAAGACCGTCATGGAGCTTTATTACAGCCCCGGCGCATGCTCGCTGTCGCCCCACATCGCGCTGCGCGAGGCGGGCGTGAAGTTCGACCTCGTCAAGACCGCCTTGCAGACGCACACGCTCGCCGACGGCAGCGACTACTACCAGATCACCGCCAAGGGCCAGGTGCCGCTGCTCGAGCTCGACGACGGCGCGCGGCTGAGCGAGGGCCCGGTCATCCTGCAGTACATCGCCGACCACGCGCCGGCCAGCGGCCTCGCGCCGGCGGCCGGCACGATGGAACGCTATCGCGTGATGGAGTGGCTCAACTTCATCACCAGCGAGCTGCACAAGGGCTTCTCGCCGATGTTCAACCCGAAGCTGGCGAAGGACGCCAAGGACGTCTTCGCGGCGCGGCTGCAGGAGCGCTACCGGCTCGTCGACGCGCGCCTGGAGGGCAACGACTACCTGATGGGCAAGCAGTTCAGCGTCGCCGACGCCTACCTGTTCACGGTGACGAACTGGGCCGCGGGCGTCGGCGTCGACCTCGCAGGCCTGAAGAACCTCGAGGCGTTCATGGCGCGCATGAAGGCGCGTCCCGCGGTGCAGGACGCGATGAAGGCCGAAGGCCTGGTCAAGTGATTCGCAGGGCCGAGGTCAGGCCGCCCTGGGCTTGACCTTGGCCGCGGCCTCCTTGGCCTTGACGCGCGCGCGCTCGACGTCCGTGTCGTGCGCGAGCGCCACGCCCATGCGGCGGCGCTCGAAGCTCTCGGGCTTGCCGAACAGGCGCAGCTCGGTCTGCGGCACGCGCATCGCGTCGGCGACGCCGTCGAAGCGCACCGCCTTCGCGTCGACGCCGCCGTAGATCACCGCGCTGGCGCCCGGGCTCTTGAGCGACACGTCCACCGGCAGGCCGAGGATCGCGCGGGCGTGCAGCTCGAACTCGCTCTGCCACTGCGTGATCATCGTCACCATGCCGGTGTCGTGCGGGCGCGGCGAGACTTCGCTGAACCAGACCTGCTCGCCCTTCACGAACAGCTCGACGCCGAAGAGGCCGAGGCCGCCGAGGTCGTCGGTCACCTTCTTCGCGATCTCGCGCGCCCGCTGCAGCGCGGCCGGATGC
>DATCRO010000308.1:0-3050 GCA_036569025.1 Burkholderiaceae bacterium | reverse complement strand
CGATTGCCCGACGAACTCGAGCGCCCCGGGCGTGTCGAGCAGCTGGATGCGGATGCCGTCGTGCACGCAGTTGACGACGGCGGTGTTGAGGGAGTGGCCGACGCGCTTCTCGAGCGGGTCGTGGTCGCTGACGGTCGAGCCGCGTTCGACGCTGCCGGGCTGCTTGAGGACGCCGGCGCGCAGCAGCAGGGCCTCGGTGAGGGTGGTCTTCCCGGTGGCCGAGGCGCCCACCAGGGCCACGTTGCGAATCGCCGCGGTATCGGAGGACTCCAGGATCGTCATGGCGCGTGTCTCCACGGGCCGTGACGCCAGGCGGCACCGCGGCGACCCGAACCGCGTCACGGCCGGATGGCAGGAACCCCCAGCCTACGCCGCTCGAGGCGGGCGCGCAATGGCCGCCTTCGCCGCGACCCGGCGACGTCGTCATCCCGCGCGCAGCCGCAGGATGGCGGCAACCTATTGGAAGGCCACTTCCGCGAACCCGCGCAGCTTGCGGCTGTGCAGCTTGTCCACACCCGCGCCGCGCAGGATCTCGAGCGCGCGGATGCCGATGCGCAGGTGCTGCTCGACGCGCTCGCGGTAGAAATGGTTGGCCATGCCGGGCAGCTTGATCTCGCCGTGCAGCGGCTTGTCCGACACGCACAGCAAGGTGCCGTAGGGCACGCGGAAGCGGAACCCGTTGGCGGCGATGGTAGCCGATTCCATGTCGAGCGCGATCGCGCGGCTCTGGCTGAAGCGGCGCTCGGGGCCCGGGTGCGGCAGCAGCTCCCAGTTGCGGTTGTCGGTGGACGCGACAGTGCCGGTGCGCATCACGCGCTTGAGGTTCAGGCCCTGCAGCTGCGTGATGTCCGCCACCGCCTGCTCCAGCGCCACCTGCACCTCGGCCAGCGGCGGGATCGGCACCCACAGCGGCAGCTCCTCGTCGAGCACATGGTCCTCGCGGACGTAGCCGTGCGCGAGCACGTAGTCGCCCAGCTGCTGAGTGGTGCGCAGACCGGCGCAGTGGCCCAGCATGATCCAGGCGTGCGGGCGCAGCACCGCGATGTGGTCGCTGATGTTCTTGGCGTTGGACGGCCCGACGCCGATGTTGACCATCGTGATGCCGCTGTTGTCCGGCCGGCGCAGGTGGTACGCGGGCATTTGCGGCAGGCGCGGCGGTGCGTGGCCGGCCGGGCCCACGGGTGCGGGCAGGCCGGCGCGCATCGTCACGACGTTGCCCGGCTCGACGAACGCGTCGTACACCGAGTCCTCGCGGGCCATCTCCCGGTGACCCAGCGCGATGAACTCGTCGATGTAGAACTGGTAGTTCGTGAACAGCACGAAGTTCTGGAAGTGGTCGGGCGCCGTGCCGGTGTAGTGGCGCAGGCGGTGCAGCGAGTAGTCGACGCGCGGCGCCGTGAACAGGGCCAGCGGCAACGGCTCGTTGGGGCCCGGCTCGTGCGTGCCGTTGGCGATGCCGTCGTCCATCGCCGCCAGGTTGGGCAGGTCGAACAGGTCGCGCAACTGCAGGCGCTGCGCCATGGTCAGCGTGCCCTCGACGTGGTCGTGCTCGGCGAAGCTGAAGTGCAGCGGCATCGGCTCGCGGCTGACGCCCACCTCGATCTTCACGCCGTGGTGCTGGCGCAGCAGCTCGAACTGGGTGCGGTAGTACTCGGCGAACAGCTCGGGGCGCGTCAGCGTCGTCTCGAAGCTGCCGGGGCCGGCGACGAAGCCGTAGCTGGAGACCGAGTCGGCGCGCGCCACCGTGTCGGTGTGCACGCGCACGCTCGGATAGCAGGCGCGCACGTGCGCGGCGGGCACCTTGCCGGCCACGAAGTCGTGCAGGTGCCTGCGCAGGTGGTCGACGCCGGCCTGGTAGATCTCGCGCACGCGCGCCACGGCGGCGTCGGGATCGTCGAAGGATTCGCGGGGGACGAGCAGCGGTTCGATCATGGGTTCATTGTGGATGAAAGGCGTGACGGCGGCGCATCCGCCTCAGGGCCCGGTCCGCGCACTTCTACACTGTCGGGGTGAAGAACAGCGAGACCCCCGATTTTTCTGGCTTGCCGGCAGTTCCGGCGGCCTCTTCGGCGCGCCCACGCCGCTTCGCGGCGGCGGCCGCCGTCGCCGCGTTCGCGCTGGTACTGGTGCCCGTATCGGCCAACGTGCCGCGCAAGCCCGCGGCCGCCGCGCCGGCGAAGGCGGCAGCCGCGTCCGCGCCGCCGCCCGCGACCACCACCGACCTCGCGCAGTGGTGCGCGCGTCTTGCGCCGGCGGTGCCCGGCGTCGACCAGCCCGCGTGCCGCGCCTCGGGCCTGCGGCCCGGCGACGGCCGCTCGGTGCACGGCGTGCCGCTGTGGACGAACGACGTGCTGCCCGCGACCCCGCCCAGGTTCAAGGTGCTGCTGCTGGGCGGCATCCACGGCGACGAGCTGGCCTCCGTCACGCTGGCCTTCGACTGGATCGCCCGCTCGCGCGGCGTGCAGGCGTCGGCGCCGACGCGGACACCGAAGGCGGCCAAGCCGTCGACCTCCGACGTCGCCTGGCGTTTCGTGCCGCTGCTCAACCCCGACGGCCTGCTGCACTCGCCGTCGACCCGCGTCAACGCGCATGGCGTCGACCTGAACCGCAACTTCCCCACCGCCGACTGGGCGCGCGACGCCCAGCCGTACTGGATCAAGCGGACCAGGCGCGACCCGCGGCGCTTTCCCGGCCTGCAGCCGCTGTCCGAGCCCGAGTCGCGCTGGCTGATCGAGCAGATCGACCAGTTCCACCCCGACCTCATCGTGTCGGTGCACGCGCCGTACGGCCTGCTCGATTTCGACGGCCCGCCGCCCGCGCCGCGCCGCCTCGGCAGCCTGCAGCTGGACCCGGTGGGCGTCTATCCGGGTTCGCTGGGCAACTACGGCGGCCTGGTGAAGAACGTGCCCGTGATGACGTTGGAGCTCAAGAACGCGCGCGCCGTGCCGCCGCAGGAACTGGCGGCGATGTGGAGCGACCTGCAGCGGTGGATCCGCGAGCAGGTGACCAACCCCGGCGTGCAGGCGAGCGCGCAGCGCAGCCCGGTGCCG